>CABQJB010000052.1 GCA_902464195.1 uncultured Megasphaera sp. | reverse complement strand
TGGAAAAATATGACAAAGATTTCTAAGAAATTTACACAAAATTCTTGACATACCCCAGTGTTGCTAAGAACTTATACGAGACCTTCTGATTCCACCTGCATTTCAGCGCATAAAAAATGTCGGCCCTCTGCCGACGTTTGCCAAGACCTCGCTATATATGGACTTTTCTGCTATGCACACCGTTTCCAATATTGTATCAATCCCAAGCATCTTTGCTCGACGACGAGGATGTGTTTCTTACGGACGGCGATGGTTTCTTTGACGGCAAAGGCGTCATGGACGTTCTCGGTCCGCTCGTCCCGCCGGAGCTGCCATTGGACTTTCGTCGGCCGCAGGCGCTGCAAGGCGTCGCACCACTCCCAGCGGGCCGAGGCCCAGTCGCGAAAGAGGGTTTCGGCCTGGTTGAAGCCGCGGCGCTGTAATTTTTCCGGCGCTAAGGGGACCGGGACGACGATGTCGATGCGGCCGAACCGTTCCGGCCAGGGAAAGCGGTCGAGCAGGGTCCGGCAGGCCCGGCATTTCCCTTGTTTGCCGTTATATTTGATGTCGTGCAGGACATGGCGCATGGCGCCGCGGTAATCGGCCAGGCAGTAACAGGCGCTGAGGTATTTGATTCCCGGCGGCCTGTTGATGCGCCGGGGATGCCATACCGCGGCCAGGCAGGCCGGGCACCAGTCGCCATCGTGGGCCACCATGGCGCCGCAGGCCGGACAGCGCGGCGGATATAAGAGGTTGAAAAGCTGCGTGATCAGGGACATGGCCTTCCCTCCCTAGACGATGAGTTCTCCCTGCAGGCGCGGGATGAGCAGCGTGAAGCGGCGGCTCGTGCGCTGGTTCTGGACCGCGGTCTGGACGGCCCGTTTGGTACCGACGAGGATGACTTTGCGCTTGGCCCGGGTGACGGCCGTATAGAATAGGTTGCGCTGAAGCATGATGGCGTGGCTGTTGACCAGGACCATGATGACCGTGTGGTATTCGCTGCCCTGGCTCTTATGGACCGTAATGGCATAGGCCAGGGTGATTTCATCGACTTCCTGGCCTTCGTATTTGACATCCTGTTCGGGATAGCGGACATAGACCATATCCTTCTGGATGGCAAAGATTTCACCCATATCGCCGTTGAAGACGCCTTTTTCATAGTCGTTGTGTTTCTGCATGACTTTATCGCCGACGCGGAAGACAACGTTCTTCCCTTTCAGTTCGGCCTTGCCTTCGGCCGGCGGGTTGAACCGTTCCTGGATGAGCTCGTTGAGGTTATCGACGCCGCAGGGGTTCTTATACATGGGCGACAGGACCTGGACGGCGAACTTATCCCCTGTTTCCAGCAGTTCGCTGTTATAGAGGGCGCTGATTTTTTCGGCGCCGTCGGCTTCGCTTTCGATTTCGACGAAGCGGAACTCCTGGTCTTCATTGACCACAGGCAGGCGGCCGCTGTTGATGAGATGGGCATTGGTGACGATGCGGCCCCCTTCTTTCTGGCGGAAAATCGTATCCAGGCGGACGACCGGGACCTGGCCGGACGCGATGATGTCGTGCAGGACGGCGCCGGCCCCGACGGACGGCAGCTGGTCGGCGTCGCCGACGAGGATGCAGCGGCACTGCGGCTTCAAGGCGCTGAGGAGATGGTACATCATTTCCATATCGAGCATGGACACTTCATCGACGATGACCAGGTCGGCCGGCAGCATCTTCGTCTCGTTGTATTCAAAGACCTGCATGGCCCCGACGTGGCCGTCGGGAATGAGCAGGCGGTGGATGGTCTTGGCCTTGCGCTGCGTCGTTTCAGCCAGGCGCTTGGCCGCCCGTCCCGTCGGCGCACAGAGCAGGATGCGCAATCCTTCCTGTTCGGCCAGGCGGATGATGGTCTGGACGACAGTCGTCTTGCCCGTCCCCGGGCCGCCGGTGATGACGGTCATGCCGGACTGCAGGGATTTCTCTACGGCTTCGCGCTGCTTATCGGCCAGCTCGAAATGGCGTGCATCCTGCCAGCGGTCGAGGAAGAGCTGGACGTGGGTCTTCATGGGCAGGGGCTTCATGGCTGCCATCTCCTGGATGCGTCCGGCAATATATTCCTCTTCTTCATAGGCTTCCGGCGTATAGACGTACAAAGTCCCTTCAAAATCGGCCGTACAGAGCTGGCCCACTTCGATGGCTTCCTTGAGGATATCGTGCAGCCCCAGGGCATCGGCCTGGAGGATGAAGGCCGCCCGCCGGACCAGTTCCGTATCGGGGATACAGACGTGGCCATTCTGGGTCATCGTCCGCAGGACATAGGTCAGGCCGGCGCTGAGGCGCTGCGGGTCCTGCCGGTCCATGCCGTAGGCCAGGGCGATCTGGTCAGCCGTCTTGAAACCGATGCCGTCGATTTCGGCGATCATGCGGTACGGTTCTTCCGTCAGGACGTAGTGGACGTCGTCGCCGTATTTCTGCAGGAGCCTGCCGGCATAGCGGCCGGCGACGCCGTGCTGTTCCAGGTCATAGGCGATGTCGTTGACCTGTTTCTCTTCATAGAAGGATTCCGTAATGACAGCCAGCTTCTTGGGGCCGATGCCTTCGACTTCCAGGAGCCGCTGCGGGTCCTTTTCCAGTACAGCCATGGTATCCTTGCCAAAGGCTGCGACGACGCGGTGGGCCAGGGCCGGCCCCATGCCCTTGACGGCGCCGCTGCCCAGGAAGCGTTCGATGCCGTCGACCGATTCGGGGATGATGCGGCTCCAGCCGTCAGCGGCGAACTGACGGCCGTAACGCTTATGCTGGACCCAGTGCCCCTTCACTTCCAGGCGGTCGCCGACGAGGGGCTTCGTCCCGTGGCCGGTGACGGTATACGTCGCATCATCGTCTTCATCATGCAGGCGGAAGACGCGGTAATCCGAATCGGGCGCTTCAAATAAGAGGCGTTCCGCAATGCCTCGTACTACGATTTGTTCCATCACAATCCCATATGCTCCCGTTCGTATTTCTTGCTTTCGTCCATGATGCACTGGTAAATGCGCCGCAGATACGGCGACAATTCCTTCTGGACGGTCAGATTGGCGATCTTATCCAGGACCTGCCGCTCCCGGCGGGGGTCATAGATTTCCATGTGGTGCTCCTTCTTATAAGCGGCGACTTCGGCGACGACCTGCATGCGCCGTTCCAGTATTTTCGTCAAGTCCCGGTCCAATACGTCGATTTCCCGGCGACATTCTTCTAATTCCATACACTAGCCCTTCCCTTCTGCCATAATACCCTTATTATAGCAAAAAAAGCGGGTTCAGGCCATTTTATTCATCTTATGCAGGAAAATCCAGCTCCCCAGGCTGAGGAAAATGACGCCCATGACTGTCAGGGCCGTCAGGTTCTCATTCAGCGTCGTCAAATGGCCGGACAAGAAGAGGTCGCGGACGGCATTGGACATCCAGGCCATGGGGAAAGCCTGGGCGACGACCTGGGTCACTGGGTCCATACTTTCCAGGGGCCACGTATAGCCGCCGAAGATGAAGGCCGGTACGGTATACATGATGGACGCCCGGACGAACTGCAATTCGTTATGAAAAAGGGACGACGCGAAGAGGCCCAGGGACACGGCGGCAAAGGAAAAGGCCGAAGCGATGGCCAAAAGGGCCGTCACCGACGCCCGGTCGGGGATGCCCAGAAAAGCGGAAATGACGCAGACCAGGGCAAAGGACAGGACAGACAGGACCCAGTACACGGCGACCTTGACGGCCAGGACGGCCACTTTCGGAGCGCCTTTCAGGCCGTCCCGGTCCTTGAAATCGCCCTGGACGGCAGCGCCGACAGCCAGGAAGATGCCCTGCTGCATGGCCGCCATGGCCAGCCCGACCATGAAGAACATCATATAACTCTGGGTCGGGTTATTGAGGACGCGCAGCGTCGTCTCTATGGGAGCGATACGCTTCTTCAGGAGCTGTTCATCACCGCTGGTCCGCAGGGCCGCCTGGCGGGCAGCAAAGCGCGTGTTAAAGGTATTGATGATGTCGTTGCCGGCCGTCGTGGCGATGTTGGTCGTAATGATATTGGCCCCGTTGAGCATGAACAGGACATTGGCACTGCGGCCGTTGAGGATATCGTGAGAAAAATCGGCCGGAATGATGACCGCGGCGTAGGCCTCTTTCCGGCGCAGCATGGCCCGCGCTTTCTCTTCATCGGCGACGACGCGGACCAGCCCCAGCCGTTCGTCATCATCGACCTGGCGGGTCAGGAGACGGCTGTAGGCCGTATGTTCTTCGTCGCAGACGACGGTCGGGATCTCCTTGACGACACCGGGATAATAGAGGATGCCGAAGAGGATCAGGTAGGCCGTAGCGGCGCCAAAGAGAAAGATAGCCCGCCGGGCATCGTGGAGAAAGGCATTGGCCAGTTCCCGGCGGATCAGAGACAAGATGCCCATTATGACCGCCCTCCTTTCTTTCCGTGGATCAGACCGCCCGCCGCCAATTCCAGGACGGTCTTCATGCCGTAGCGGCGGCGCAGGGCAAAGACAGCTGTCCCCAGTCCATAGGCAACAAGTCCCATCAAGAAGAGCTGCAACGACTGGCTCATGAGTTCCGGCGCATAGCCGGCCAATAAGATATCACGGACGCTGTCGGCAGCATGGCGCATGGGGAAAATCTGGGCAATGGCAGAAGCTACGCCGCTCATATAGAAATCAGGCCAGCTCAAACCGCTGTACAAGAGGCCCGGCATGATATAGAGTAGGGGCATTTCAATGGACATGACTTCGTCCGGGCTGAAGGCCGAAAACAGGACCATGATGCCGGAAACGGCCAGGCAGAAAGCCGTTATCATGACGGCCAGGTCGGCCAGGGACCCTTGTACGGGTACGGCAAAGAGATCATATAAAAAGCCAAGAGACAGGAAAAACGAAGGGACCGCCAGGGCCAGGACCCAGAAGCATTTCACGGCTAAAATCAGCCAGGCCGGCACGGTCTCATCGTAGACGTGATGGCGGAATTCCCTGGCAATGAGGGGACATAAGACGAGCATAATGGCGATCTGCAATCCGTTCATGGTCAGGCCGGCCAGCATGAACGGCGTGTAACCGGCCGTCGGGTTATTGATGATGCGGATGCCCAGGCGGACGGGATAGGCCATGTTCAGCGCCGCTGCCGGCAGCTGGTTGCCCGCTTCCAGGAGCTTGGCGGCAATGCCGACGGACAAGGTCTTGTTGATTTCGCCGGCTGCCGTCAGGGCGGCGTTGCCGAACATGTTATTGGCCGAGTTGACGGTCAGCATGAGCGGCACGGGATTCCCCTGTTTGATATCCTTAGAAATATCAGCCGGAATGTAGAGACCGACCCGGGCCTTGCCCGTATTCAAATCGTCTACCATATCTTCCGACCGCGTCACCTGGTCGACGATATGGAATTTCTCAGCATCGCTGTAGGCCTGGATGATGGTCCGGCTGATGACCGACTGTTCTTCGTCGCAGATGACCAGGGAAATCCGTTCGACTGAGTTCTGATAGTAAATGATGCCGAAAGCCAGGGTAAAGGCCAGGGGCAGCAGGATGAGGATCGCCGCAACGGGGAAACGTCCCTGCCAGAGCAAATGCCACTCCCGTTTCAAGACATAGCGGAAAGACATATCAATCACCTGCCATATATTGGAAACGCATGCCCGGCCGCAGGGCGTCACTGTTGACCTGGACCTTGACGTTGAAACTGATGATATCCGTATCATTGCCGCGTTCGCTCGTCGCCCGCTGGGTGGCGAATTCCGACTTCTGGCTGATATCGGTGATGGTCCCCTGGACACGGGTGACGCCATCGCGGGCCTGCAGGGTCAGGACCTGGCCGACGTGAAAATCTTTGAGCTTCGTTTCGGGGATCTTGAAGTCGACCCAGTTGTCGTTCGGGTCCTGCAGGGCCACCAGCGGCGTCCCCAGGGAAATCATGGAACCTTCTTCAACGTATTTGGCCGTAATGACACCGTCGAAAGGCGCCTTGATTTCCGTTTCATCGAGAGATACTTCGATCTGCTGCAGCTGGGCCTGGGCCGCTTCCAAATTCTTCTGGGCTGCATCGGTCGCCGCTAAATTGGCATCGGTCTGCAAGAGGCCGGCCTGGGCCGACGACACGCTGGACTGGGCCTGGCTGTACGCCGACTGGGCCACTTCGTACTTGGTCTTATAGGCATCGAAGACGGATTTGGAAACAGCCCCCTGGGCGTAGAGTTCCTGGTAGCGGTTGAAATCCTTCTCTGCCAGATCCAGATTGGACTGGGCCGAATCGAGGCCAGCCGAAGCCGTATCGACGTTCGACTTCGACGTACTGTCCTGGAGGTCCGTGACGACGCCGGACTGGCGCACCTGGGCCTGGAGGGCCTTGATATTGGCTTCGGCCTGGGCTTTCTGGGCCAGGAGGTCACGCTGGTCGATGTAGGCGATGATATCGCCCTGTTTGACTGTATCGCCTTCCTTGACGCGGAGCTGGACGACGCGGCCGGCGACCTTAGAGTTGATGTCGATTTCCTTGGCATCGGATCGGCCCCACAATTCATCTGATGCCGTTTCTTTCTGAAGGCTGCAGCCGCTGATCAGGCAGACAACGGCCAGGGCCAGGAGCAGGCCGGCAGCCCATTTCTTTTTTTCTGCGAACATGATGATTTCCCCCTTTTTTGCATTAGTTGAACATGTTCAAATCAAGGCTAAAAAAATCCACCCCTAACGGCGATGGATCATTTCATCGGCAATGGCCTCGATTTCCGGCAGGCGCTGTTCGAGCTGGACCAGGACGGCATGGCTCTCGGCAGCCGAAATGCCCAGCAGCTGCAAGGCCGTATTCAGGACCAGGCCGACATACTTCTCATAGTCGATGGGCCGGCTGAAATCGAACTGGACAATATAGCTGCGCATGGCCCCTTTGATGAGCAGGGACCGCAGGAAAATATCCTCCTTCGATAAGCCAAGGGAATTGCCGAAGATGCGGGCCGTCATATCGGACAGATGGTCCGTGATTTTCTCAAAGGTCAAGGCCGTCGTATAGCCCTCATAATAGGTTTCTCGGACGAGCTGGTTCATGGCTACGGCTTCAAATTCGACCAGGCACAGGGCGGCGTAGCGGAAAGCCGGCGACTCCTGTTTGAAGTGGGCTGCAATCAAATCGGTGCATTGCCGGAACAGTTCCATGACCAGGGATTGGAAGATATCTTCCTTATTCTTGAAGAAATAGTAGATGCTCCCTGTGAGGACGCCCGATTTCTCAACAATCTGGCGGATGGTCGTCTTCTTATATCCCTGCTGGACGAACAATTCTTTGGCCGCAGCCAGGATGCGCTGACGGACTTCGTCTTTATCTTTTTCCATGAAAACACCTTCTTGAACATGTTCAACTCTTTTTGTCTTTAGTGTACCTATTCTCGAAATCCTTGTCAAGGGCAATGCACCTTGCTATATCCATTAATCAATCGCATAAACGATTTACGTTCATGCAGAATCTCCATTTGTCAGAGAGGGATTCATCCTTTATAATGTAAAGGTATGAGTTTTTTTGGATTTTATTTATCAATACAATGAAAAAAGGTTGTGATTTTGCATGGAAGAAACTCAACAGCAGCAGGGACTGCGCCGCAGCCTGAAAGCCCGCCACATGAACATGATCGCCATCGGCGGCGCTATCGGCACAGGCCTTTTCGTCGCCGGCGGTGAAACGGTCAGCTCGGCTGGTCCTGGCGGTGCCCTCGTCGCCTATGCTCTCATCGGCATCATGGTTTATTTCCTCATGACAGGCCTCGGCGAAATGGCGTCGTACCTGCCGGTCAGCGGTTCTTTTGAAACCTATGCCAACCGCTACGTCGATAAATCCCTGGGCTTTGCCCTGGGCTGGAACTACTGGTTCAACTGGGCCATCACGGTAGCTGCCGAACTCGTCGCCGGCGCCCTGATCATGAAATACTGGTTCCCTGACGTACCGGCTGCCATCTGGAGCGGCCTGTTCCTGATCATCCTCTTCGTCCTCAACTACTTGTCGACCCGTTCCTACGGCGAAAGCGAATTCATCTTCGCCGGCATCAAGGTCCTGACAGTCCTGGTCTTCCTCTTTGCCGGGACATTGCTCATCCTGGGCCTGGGGCCGGAACCGTCGCCGGGATTCACCAACTGGACCATCGGCGATGCGCCTTTCGTCGGCGGCTTCACGGCCATGCTGGGCATCTTCATGGTCGCCGGCTTCTCCTTCCAGGGGACGGAAATGATCGGCATCGCCGCCGGTGAAAGTGAAGATCCGGAAAAGAACGTACCCCGCGCCGTTCACTCCATCTTCTGGCGTATCCTCATCTTCTATTTAGGCGCCTTTACGGTCATCGGCTTCCTCATCCCCTACACGGACCCGAACCTGCTCAACACCAACATCGAAAACATTTCCATCAGCCCGTTCACGCTGGTCTTTGAACGCTTCGGCCTGGCCGCAGCCGCTTCCATCATGAACGCCGTCATCCTGACCGCCGTCCTGTCGGCAGGCAACTCGGGCCTCTACGTCTCGACGCGTATGCTCTACGCCATGGCCGAAACGGGGCAGGCACCGAAATGCTTCCTCAAGCTGAACAAGCGCGGCGTCCCGTCGTACGCCCTCTTCGCTACGGTCGTCTTCGGCCTGGCCGCTTTCCTGACGTCCCTCATCGGCGAAGGCAAGGCTTATGACTGGCTGGTCAACATCAGCGGCATGGCTGGTTTCATCACCTGGATCGGCATCGCCATCTGCCATTTCCGCTTCCGCCGGGCTTACATCGCCCAGGGCAAAGACCTGAAAGACCTGCCCTATAAGGCAACGTGGTTCCCCTTCGGCCCCCTCCTGGCCCTGATCATGTGCATCATCGTCACGGCAGGCCAGAACTACTCGGCCTTCACAGGCGCAGAAATCGACTGGTACGGTGCCAGTGTCGCCTACATCGGCATCCCCGTCTTCCTGGCCGTCTTCTTCTATCACAAACTCAAACATAAGACCCACCTCATTCCCTTGAAAGAGGTAGACCTTTCCCGCGATAAGTAGGAAAAAGGCGCTGTCCCATGAAGACAGCGCCTTTTTCGTGGCTCGTGGCTCGTGGCTCGTGGTTCGTAGGGGCTATCGCACGAAGGCTTCTACCATCATGCGCGGCCCCATTCTCTTTAATGTTTGAAGTTTGATGTATGATGTTTGAAGCAAAAAGCGGCTATCGCATTATACGTTTTTTGCTTAATGCGACAGCGCCTTTTCTGTAGGTTAATGCGACAGCGCCTTTTCTGTAGGGGCGCCACGTGGGGCGCCCGCTCCAGGATATGTACAATTTACCGCCCAAGTTGCTAGAAGAATCATCCAAATCCCTAACGGGTCGCCCACGTGCGACCCCTACAAACTCCGAACTACGATTTTACAGTTAAACCTTAAACTTAAACGTTTAGTGCGTTTATTTCAAAAAATATTATGTTTTATCCTTGACTTTATTAAGTGATGATGCTATCATAGCACCATCAACTGATAAACGTCATAAACGCGACGACGCAAAATAGTACGTCTGAGTCTATCGTTTCCAGAGAGCTGCCGGCTGGTGTGAGGCAGTACAGGGACCAGACCGAACTCATTGCTGAGCGGAGAGGCTGAATGGAGTAGGCCGATACGGGAACTCCCGTTACAGAGCGTGGATATCGCCATGAGCCGTATCCGAGAGTGCATCCCCAGGGATGAAACAGAGTGGTACCGCGGAAGGATCATACAACGCCTTTCGTCTCTTCAATGCTTCGAGCAGAGAGACGAAAGGCGTTTTCGTTTCTCTCCATGGTTCTTAAAAGGAGGAAAATATTATGGCTAATATTTCATCGATCAAAGCCGCTTCACTGAGCATGTGTTTCTCCGTCGGTGCCGTCTTATTCAGTTCCCATGCTGGCGGCGGTTTCGCTACGGGCAACCAGGAAAATGTCTACTTCGTCAGCCTCGGCTGGCTCGGCCCGATTACGGCTATCATCACGATGCTGCTATTCACGCTGACCATCAAGGAAGCCATGAACATGTACAATTCCCGTCATCTCACCAGTTACCGTCAGTTATTCCAGAACTTATACAGCCCCTTCAAGGGCATTGAATACCTGTTTGAAGCCTTCTTCTACATCATGGTCTTAATGGCCGTATCGGCTACGATTTCCGGTGCCGCCTCGGCCATCAACGCCCAGACGGGCCTCAACTATTACACCGGCATCGGCGTCGTCGGCGCCATCATCTTCTTCCTGACCATCTTCGGCGCCGGCCTGGTACGCCGGGCGACGACCTACATGGGCATCGCCATCCTAGCCATGGTCATCATGATCTTCTCCGTCGGCATCTACATGGGCGGCTCCATCGAAGGGACACAGTTCTTCACGGCCGCCATGGCCCAGGACTTTGCCGCCAACGGCTTCAGCAAACTGCCGACAGCTATCCTCCACGCCTTCACCTATTCCGGTTTCCAGTGCGTCGTCATCCCGACGATGATCGTCGTCGGCACACCGCTGGTCACCCGTAAGAACTGCGCTACATCCATGTGGTTCTCCTTCGTCATGAATGCCATCGCCCTGACCTTAGCCGTCTGCATGCTCTTAGGCTGGACCGGTATCTACGGCAAATCGCCCTTACCGACCCTGACCAGCTGCAAAGCCATGGGCATGTCCTGGCTGACCATCGCCTACAGCGCCTTCTTACTGCTGTGCCTCATCTCGACAGGCGTCACGACGGTCTTCGGCTTCACGGCCCGCTTCTCGGAAACGAAATGCTTGAAGAAAGTAAGCCATAGCGCCGTCACCCGTTCGGCCATCGTCACCCTGTTCATCATCATCGCTTCCATGACCGTCTCCGTCGCCGGCCTGACCAACATCATCAAATACGGCTACGGCTATTGCGGTTATTTAGCCATCGCCATCATCATCGTCCCCTTCCTGACCATCGGCTATTACAAAAATAAACGCTACGCTTCGGACAGCGAATACCGCGCCCGCATCGACGCCATGAACGAAAACCCCGAAGCTGCCCAGGCATTCCAGCCCACAGCCGAAGTCGCAGGACATTAGGAAAAAGGGCTTGTCGCACGACGACAAGCCCTTTAAAGTTGTTAGTGGC
>CABQJB010000051.1 GCA_902464195.1 uncultured Megasphaera sp. | reverse complement strand
CTAGTGGCTAGTGGCTAGTGGCCAGTGGTTCGTAGGGGCCGCCCAAAGGGCGGCCCGCCTGAATCCTCTTAAAAGGGCTTGTCGCACGTGCGACAAGCCCTTTACTTATGGTATAATAATGGTTGTCATCAGATTCAGAAAGGAGACTCTCTCATGAAAGCCGTATTTGTCGATTTCGAGATGAACCCCATCGGCCGGGACCAGAAGGAAGCGCGCCGCATCTGCAAAGGGGAAATCATCGAAATCGGTGCTGTCAAAATAGACGAAGACGGGAATGAAATCTCGTCGTATAAAGAATATGTGCTGCCCGAATATACGACAGCCATGAACCAGACCTGTCAGGAATTGACGGGCATTACTATGGAAATGCTGGCCGGGAAACCTCATTTCCGCCAGGCCTTCGACCATTTCCTGACCTGGTGCAACGAAGGCTGCCCCAATGCCTATGAAATGTTCGCCTGGAGTGAAAACGACTGGCGCCAGCTGGACTGCGAACTCCGCCTCAAAGAAATCGACGAGAACGACGACCGCGTCCGCTGGATGCTTGACCACTGGCAAAACTTCCAGCAGATTTACTGCAACCTCCTGGGCCTGGATAACGTCATTTCCCTGGACAAGGCCGTCAGCACCCTGGGCGAAACCTTCGACGGCCAGATGCACGACGCCCTCTGGGATGCCCGCAACACGTCCAAGCTCTACGTCTTATCGAAGAAAAAAGAAGAATTCCGCGACATCATGCAGCCTATCATCGACGCCACCAAGCCGGCAGAACCGCTGACGTTCTCCCTGGCCGACGCCTTCCGCGCTGCCCGCAAGTAAAGGGAGGGAATCCGGTCATGGAAGATACGACACTCCGGATGGTTTATATTTTCACAGACATCATCCTGCCCATGATTGCTGGATATGTCGCCAAAAGGCGGAGCTGGCTGACGCCGGACCAGTCGAATTGGCTCATCCGCTTCAACATCATCGTCATCATGACGTCCCTGACCCTGCTCAGCTTCTGGGTCCTGCCCATGCGGACGGACTTGCTCAGCCTGCCTTTCTTCGCTTTTTTCAACGGCCTCCTGCCGCTGGCCGTCGTCCTCTTGCTGGGACGGCAGCGCAAATTCTCGTCCTTCGTCGACCGCGGCAGTTACCTCATCGCCGCTATCCCGGCCAACACGGGGATGCTCGGCGGCCTGTGCAGCTACATCCTCTACGGGGAAATGTCCTATGCCTACGTCCAGATCATCGGCGTCTTCCAGAACCTGCTCATGTTCTTCGTTCTATTCCCCATGGGCTACTACTACCAGCACGGCGGCAAGGACCGCAACTTCTTCGCCTTTTTCAAGGATAATTGGAAATCGATCTTCATCAACTGGAATCAGTTGTCCGTCGTGGCCCTGGTCATCGGCACAGCATTACACGCCGCCGGTATCCCCAGGCCCGCCGCCGGGACGACGATTTTCCAGGCCCTGATCCATGTCAGCGCCTGGGTAGCCCTCATCCCAGTCGGCTACCTCATCGACTTTTCCCATTTCAAGGACTATGCCCGCAAGACGCTGGACCTCATCCCCATCAAGATGTTCCTGACGCCGCTGGCATCGTATTTCCTGGCTCTGTGTTTCACGTCGGACCCGGTGCTCCTGGGGACGATTATCATCGTCATGGCCACGCCCTGTGCCATCAACGCCTTGATTACGGAGCGCCTTTACGACTTGAACGTCAATCTGGCCATGGCGCCCTTCATTACGACACAGCTCTTATATATACTCATTCTATATCCCGCTTTTTACCTGCTCGTATCCTGGGGATACCTGCCTTTTAAATAACTTTCGCGAGGTGCACTCATGACACATAAACGAATCCGCTCCCTCTGTCTGGCTTTGTGCCTGCTCATCATTACCCTGAGCCTGACGGCCTGCTATACTATTACTCTCAAAGAACGCCGCGTCGACGGCATGGGCTCGGCCATTTCCCTGAAACTGCCGGGAAATCTCCAGAAGCTCGACTTCCCCGTCCCCGTAGACCCGCTGACCCAGCGTTACTTCAAGGGCAGCCGCCTGTACGGTGAAATGGACGGTGGCCTGTACATCGCCATCTATACCAACAGTATCGACACGCAGCAGATGTACGACGACCTGCACATCAGCCAGGGCCAGGCCATCAGCCAGCGCCTTAACCAGACGGCGGAAGCCGCAGCCGGCGCCGTATTATCGAAAATCGACGCTCAGAACGTCTCGGTCAGCCAGGACACGACGACTGTCAGCGGCCAGCATGCCGTCGTCCAGACTTTTACCTTCACATATCAGGATAAATCCATGAAGGCCCGCCTCATCGGCTTTGCCGATGGACCGGCAACATGGATCGTCGTCGTAGCCTGCGACGGCAGCAAAGAAGATAAAGTAAAACTCGCTGACGAAGTACTCGATTCTATCCGGATCAATTAATCGCCTAAGTTTCTGCTTGCATACGCCGGTAAATGGGTAGCCGCTTCAAGTGACGCAGGGTGAAGATAGCCGTAATGCCGATGAGGATGCCCGTTCCCGTACCGGCGACGGCCAGAATCGGCAAATAGAGCATGATCTTGATATTCTCTACGACCAGGGAGGCCACGACGACCTGGCCCAGGTTGTGGAAAATACCGCCAGCCGTGCTGACGCCGATGATAGAGAATTTCCCCGTCTTCTGCAGGACCATCATGGCGCCCAGGCTGAAAGCCGCCCCGGCGACGCTGTACAAGAAAGCGTTGATGCCGCCGCCAAAGGCCGTAGCCAGGATGATGCGCACGAGCAGGATGAGGCAGACGTCGCGCTTGCGCGGCAGGGCATAGAGGGCGATGACCGTAATCAGATTGGCCAGCCCCAGTTTTGCCCCTGGTGCGATGAAGGGCACGGGCAGCATCCCTTCGACGATGTATAAGACCAGTGACTGGGCGATGAACAAGCCCAGGATAATAATGTGAAATGTCTTTTTCATAAGTACCTCTAATGGGCCGGAATGACATCGGGTTCGTCATCGCCGGCAGACTTCACTTCGAGCAGCACCTTGTGCGGCAGGCAGACGACGGTCGCACCAGGTTTGCTGACAAAGCCTTCACTAATGCAGATTTTATCAGGACAATCGGCTTCGGTAATGCCAACGCTCTCGTCCTGAATGACCACGAGGTTATAGCCTTCCTCGGTCTGGATAGGAATAACATCGGTCCCATGGTGGCCCGACAGGGGGATTTCTTTGTAGACCTTGCCGTCGACCTGGATGACCGCATACGTCCGGCTCACAGACGCATCGTTGCCGGTCAGGTAAAAGATGCCTTCCGGGATGAAAGATAAGACGAGCAGCGTAATGATGAGGACGATGTCCCCTTTTTTGATAATATGTTTCATAGGATTTCCATATTGACGAACAGGAGAATGAACATGAAGAACAAACACTTGGCCATCCTGCTCCTGCTGGCCCTGGCTGCCGGAAGCGGCGGATGCAGTACACAGCCGTCCCAGCCCCAGCCGGCTCAGACAGCACAGGACGTACAGGTTCCATCGGCACCGGCCATCCAGGCCGATTCGCAGGCTTACAGCGACGAAGGCCTGAAAAAATACCAGGCTGGCGATTATGACGGGGCCCTGAACGATTTCGACAAGGCCCTTTCCCTCGACGCCAACAACTATCAGGCCTTGAGCAATAAAGGCGTTACCCTGGCCATGCGCGGCAACAGCACGGGCAGCAAAAACGACGTCGCCCAGGGCATCGAGCTCATCGAAAAAGCGCTGAAAATAGCCCCGAAAGACGTCGCTTCTTTCTATAACCTGGCTTTAGCCTATAAGATTGACGGCCAGTACGACAAGGCCCTGACGTATTTCAAGAATGTCATCGCCGCTGACCCGGGCAATACCTGGAGTTACTACGGCATCGCCACTATCTACGGCGACCTGGGCAAAGCCGATGAAGCCCTGCCCTATCTGAAGCAGGCCATCGACCTGGGTGGCGAAGACGTCCGCCAGGCAGCCCGGACGCAGAGCCATTTCGATAAGATACGGAACAACAAACAGTTCCAGCAAATCGTCGGCTGATTACATGTCTTCCTCCGCGATTTCGCAGAGGATGTGGCCGATCATGATATGCATTTCCTGGGCCCGTGCCGTCACTTTCGCCGGTACGGCCAGGCAGATATCGCAGGCCTCCTTCATCTTGCCGCCGCCATAAGCGGTCATGCCGATGACAGTGAGGCCTTTTTCATGGGCTGCGTCAATAGCTTCCAGGACGTTCTGGCTGTTGCCGGACGTAGAGATGCCGACCAGGACGTCGCCTTTTTCGCCTAAGGCCCGGACCTGGCGGGCAAAGACTGTATCGAAGCCATAGTCATTGCCGACAGCCGTCAGGATAGACGTGTCGACAGTCAGGGCGATGGCCGGGAACGGCCGCCGTTCCTTTTGGAAGCGGCCGACGATTTCTGCGGCTAAATGCTGAGAGTCGGCAGCACTGCCGCCGTTGCCGCAAAAAAGTATTTTGTGACCAGAAGCCAGAGCCTCTTTGAACAGGGCCCCGGCTTTTTCAATATCCGGGATCAATTCCATCGTCGCCTCGAGGACGGCGGCGTGTTCTTTCATTCGTTGTGTGACCAGACTCATAATACCTCCTATTCCTGGCCTTCTCCATCGTCGACGACGCGGATTTCACCGGTGTGCGGATGGATGACCATACCATAAATCGTAAGGGATGAAGGCAAGTAGGGATTGGCCCGCAGGCGGCGGACCGTATCGCAGACAGACGCGTCAATATCGGTAATGGGGTCGGCCCACTGTTCCAATTTGGGGCGGACAGCGGCGATGGCCTTTTCATCGATACCTTCTTCGGCCATATGGCGGCACAGGCTGTCTGCCGTCGTCTTGAGCATGCCGCAGTCATCATGGCCCATGACGATGATGTCGTGGACGTGCAATTCATAGACGGCGACCATGAGGCTGCCGATGACGCTGTCAAAGTCTTCAAAGGCCGTATTGCCGGCGACTTTGATGAGTTTGGCTTCGCCCCGGGCGAGGCCCATGGCCGGTTCGAGGAAACTCAAGAGGCGCGTGTCCATACAGGTCAGGACGGCCAGGTTGCGGCTCGGGTACTTGCTGACTTCATCGAAGCCGCCCTGAGACAGGGACTGTTTGACAAAAGACTCATTGGCTTTCAGTATCTGTCGTGTCAATTCACTCATGGCAGCCTCCTCATGCTTTGGCAGCAGCCAAGACTTTCTTGGCTTTCAGGTACTGGTCGATACCTTCGGCAGTCTTACGCCCTTCGCGCATGGCCAGGACGACGGTCTGCGGCTTGTGGACGATATCTCCGGCAGCAAAGACGCCTTCTTTGCTGGTCAGGCCATAAGGCAGATCCTTGACGGAGATGTAGCCATCGTCATTGGCATCGACGCCGAGAGCTTTGACGACGGACAGTTCTGGCTTGTTGCCGATGGCGGCGATGATCTTATTGGCCGGGACGACGCCGAATTCTCCCGTCGGTACCATGGTGGCATCTTCGAGGATCTGCTGTTTTTCGTATTTCAGGCCTTCTACATGGTCCGTCCCGACGACGGCTTTCGGTGCCGAATAGAACTGGAACTGGACGCCATCGGCCTTGGCTTCTTCGTATTCCGACGGCAAGCACTTCATGTTCTTTTCAGCCCGGCGGTAGACGATTTTGACGTCCGCACCGAGGCGCAGCGACGTGCGGGCCGCATCGATGGCGACGTTGCCGGCGCCGACGACGATGACCTGGTCGCCTTTCTGGACGGGCAGGTCTGCCAGTTCGACTTCACCGATCTGGACGCGCTGGACATCGCGCAGGAACTGTTCGGCATCGACGACGCCGTCGATAGTGTCGTTGTCCACGCCGAGATTCCAGGCATTCATCGTACCGATGGCGATGAAGACGGCATCGAAATCACGCTGCAGTTCGTCCAGGGATTTGTCGACGCCGATTTTGACGTTATATTCGATGGTGACGCCCATAGCCGTCAGGGCCTGGGCTTCGCGCTGCAATAATTCCTTATGGAGCCGGAAAGTCGGGATGCCGTAAGTCATGGTACCGCCGGGCTGGGAAGCGGCTTCAAAGATGGTTACATCGTAATCGCGGCCAGCCAGTTCCCGCGCAGCTGCCATGCCGGCCGGGCCGCAGCCGATGATGGCCACACGGCCTTCTGTTTTACGGCTGACCGGCTGCGGCAGGAAGCCGCCGTCCAGGGCCATGTCCGCTACGAAGCGTTCGAGTTTGCCGATTTCGACGTGTTTGCCTTTTTTGCCGAGGACGCAGTGGCCTTCGCACTGCTTTTCTCTCGGACAGATGCGGCCGCAGATAGCCGGCAAATCACTGCGGTGATAGATGTGTTCAGCAGCGGCGCCGAAATCGCCCAGGGTCATGGCGTGGATGAACTGAGGGATTTCATTTTCAATGGGGCAGCCTTTGCGGCACTGCGGTACTTTGCAATTCAGGCAGCGTTTGGCTTCGGCAACGGCTTCAGCCAGGGTATAATCGGCATCATGCATGACTTCTTCATGGAAAGAAGCCAGCCGGTTCTTGGTATCGGACATGAGGGAACCCACCTTTCCGGATTGTAAAATGATTAGATTGTATTCAAGATAAAAAAATGGTGCGCCCAAGATGACTCGAACATCCGACACGCAGTTTAGGAAACTGCTGCTCTATCCAGCTGAGCTATGGGCGCACAGGGCACACAGGTCTGCTGCGTGCAGATTAATCATACCATGAAACGGCAAAAAAATAAAGGTGCTGGCTCATGAAAAAAAGGCCTATTGCAAGTCTTTCAAACACTCTCTATAATTAGAGATGTGTATATTGTTCCCAAGCGGCAATAGCCACGACTGCATGAAAGAAAGGAATCAAGCATGATCAATTTAGAAACCCTGGCTACGGAACAGCAGAACAGCCATAGCCAGCATATCGACAGCGTATCGACCGAAGATATGCTGCGCATCATAAATGAAGAAGACCATAAAGTCGCCGATGCCGTCGGCGCCATCATCCCGGCCATCGCCCAAGCCGTCGACACCATTGCCGATAAATTGCGCCGCGGCGGCCGACTGTTCTATATGGGCTCGGGCACGTCCGGCCGCCTGGGCATCCTCGACGCCGTCGAATGTCCGCCGACGTACAGCACCGACCCGGAACGCATCCAGGGCCTCATTGCCGGCGGTTATGAAGCCATCTTCCGGGCCAAAGAAGGGGCTGAAGACTCGCCGGAGCTGGGCCGGCAGGATTTGATAGACAAAAACCTGACGGCTGACGACGTCGTCGTCGGCCTCAGCGCCTCGGGCCGGACGCCTTATGTCGTCGGCGGCCTGACCTATGCGGCCTCGGTCGGAGCCGCTACCATCGCCATCGACTGTTCGCCTCATTCGGCCATCGGCCGTTGTGCCGACATCGACCTCTGCGCCGTCGTCGGCCCGGAAGTCGTCACGGGCTCGACGCGCATGAAAGCCGGCACGGCCCAGAAGATGATCGCCAACATGTTGTCTACAGGCGCCATGATCCGCCTGGGCAAAGTCTATGGCAACCTCATGGTCGACGTCAAGTCGTCCAATCAGAAATTGGAAGAACGGGCACGGCGCATCGTCATGACGGCGACGGGCTGCAGCCGCCAGGAAGCCATGACAGCCCTCGCCGAAAGCCAGGGCCGGGCCAAGACGGCCATCGTCATGGTTCTCCTGCACATCCCGGCCAGCGAAGCCGAAGACCGCCTGGCAGCGGCCCAGGGCTACGTCGCCGCCGTCCTCAAGGAGGCTGCCCATGGATTACGATAAACTGGCACAGGCCATCTACGACATCACCGGCCCGGCAGGCAACATCGAAAAGGCCTATAACTGCATGACCCGCCTGCGCCTGACCGTAAAGGACGAACACTTTACCAAGGACGACCTGGCCAAACTGCCCGGCGTCATGGGCATCAACAAATCCGGTGACGAATGGCAGATCATCGTCGGCCCGGGCAAGGCGACCAAGCTCTACCAGGCCTTTGCCCCCTTAGTCGAAGCCGGCCGTAAAGAACAGCCGGCATCCGCTACGCCAGCCGCCGGCGATGATAAGCAGGGGCCATTCGACGGCCAGGCCCTTCACGAAGAAATCCGCCGCAAGAACGCGACGCCGGCCAAACTGGCCTTGAAGAAAATCGCCCATATCTTCGTGCCCATCATCCCGGCCTTCATCGCCTGCGGCCTGATCACGGGCCTGCTCAACGTGGCCTTCAAGATGGACCCGTCTCTGGCGGCCCAGCCGCTGATGCAGGTCCTGGCCATTGCCGGCAACGCCGCCTTTTATGGCCTGAACATCTTCGTCGGCATCAATGCGGCTAAGGAATTCGGCGGTTCGCCCATGCTGGGCGGCGTCATGGCAGCCATCCTCAGCCATCCGAACCTGGCCCAGATCAATCTCTTCGGCGAATCCCTGGTCCCTGGCCGGGGCGGCATCATCGCCGTCCTCCTGGTCGTCTTCTTTTCATCGTGGCTGGAAAAGAAACTCCACCGCATCGTCCCGGATATGTTCGACCTCTTCGTCACGCCCTTCCTGGTCGTCGTCATTTCGACCTTCGTGGCTCTCTTCCTCTGCCAGCCCCTGGGCGGCTATCTGTCGGAAACCATCGGCTATGCGGCGACGGAATCTATCGGGACCGGCGGCGCCGTGACGGGCTTCATCCTTGGGGGGACCTTCCTGCCCATGGTCATGGTCGGCATCCACCAGGGCCTGACGCCGATCCACGCGGAACTCCTGTCGCGCTACGGCGTGACCATTCTCCTGCCCATCCTGGCCATGGCCGGCGGCGGCCAGGTCGGCGCGGCCATCGCCGTCTATGCCAAGACCAAGAACAAGGCCCTGCGCAAGACCATTGCCTCGGCCCTGCCCGTCGGCCTCATGGGCGTCGGCGAACCGCTCATCTACGGCGTCACCCTGCCCCTGGGCAAGCCTTTCATCGGGGCCTGCATCGGCGGGGCCTTTGGCGGTGCCGTCCAGGCCGCCTACATGGTCGGTGCCGCGACGATTGGCATTTCAGGCCTGCCCCTGGCAGCCAGTACGGACAACATCCCCATGTATTTGTTAGGACTCGTCACAGCCTATGCAGCCGGCTTCATCGCTACCTGGCTCTTAGGTTTCGATGACCCGAAGGAGGGTGAATAAATGGAAACAGGTATTTCCGTCTACCCCGGCCTGGGAGGGACGATTCAAGAAAAGACAGACCGCATCGAACGGGCCGCAGCCCTGGGGATGACGCGGCTCTTTACGTCATTCCACATCCCCGAAACGGACCCGGCAGCTTTTCGCAAGGAACTGCAGGCCGTCCTGGACACGGCCCGGCAATGCCAGCTCGACATCGTCGCCGACGTATCGCCGGCTTCGGCAGCCTGCCTGGGCATGGACCGTTTCGATCCGGAAGCCATCACCAAGCTGGGCATTACAACTGTCCGCTTTGACGACGGTTTCGATGCAGCCAAGCTGGCTATGTACAGCCACATCGTCCGCGTCCAGGTCAACGCATCGACGCTGACCCAAAAAGACCTGGACGACCTCCAGAAGAACGGGGCCCAGCTGGACCACATCGACAGCCTGCACAACTTCTATCCCCGTCCCCACACGGGCCTGGATCTCGATTATTTCAAAGCCCAGACAGACCGGCTCCACGCCTATGGTCTGTCCGTCGGCGCCTTCATCGCCAGCCAGGCCGGACAACGGGCTCCGCTGTACGAAGGCCTGCCGACGTTGGAATTCCACCGCCATCAGGACGTCAGCCTGGCAGCCCGCCACTTAGCCGCCCTGGGCGTCCAGTCCGTCTTCATCGGCGACGACAAGCCAGCCGATAAAGAATTGCGCGACCTGGCCCATGTTGGCCGGGAAGAAACGGACGTCGTCGTCATCAAGGCCAAGCTCCTCAGCCGGGAACCACACATCCAGGACCTGTTGTCCTATACCTTCACGGCCCGGCCCGACCCGTCGCGGGATGTTATCCGCGCAAACGGCAGCCGGGCCCACCTGGACGGCCGCATCATCGAACCGGACAGCGACATCTTCCGCAGCCTCCACCGCGGCGACATCACTTTGGATAACGCCGACTTCCTGCGCTACATGGGCGAAGTCCAAATCGTCAAATGCGAACTGCCGCCGGAAGAACGAACCAATATCGTCGCCAAAGTCGTACCGAACGAAGAATTTCTCCTCGACTACATCACGCCGGGCCGGAAATTCCGCTTCGAATTCATCCGTTAGCCGATCCGGCCCTGGCCAGGAGGATGACAGCCCCCAGGATGCAGGCCATGCCGGCCGCCCCGGTCAGGGTCAGGGCTTCATGGAAGACGACGATGCCGATGACCGTCGACGTCAGCGGTTCCACAGAGGCCAGGATGGATGCCCGGCCCGCCTCCATATGCTTCAGGCCTAGCGTATAGAGGCCAAAGGGCAGAGCTGTCGACATCAGGCCGAGGAGGCCAAAGAGGAGTCCCGTATAGGGCACGGCTGCAGTCAGGGAAAGAATCATGCCGAAATGGCAGAAAGGCAGGAGCCCTAAAGACGCGATGATAAAGGTCCAGGCCGTGACCGTCAGGGGTTCATATTTTGCCAGGGCATAGCGGCCAAAGACGGAATAGAGGGCGTAGCCGAAGCCGCTGCCCAGACCGGCCAGGATACCGGCAGCCTCGACATGGCCCATGCCTAAGCCGCTGACCAGTACGCAGCCAATGAAGGCCAGGAACAGGCAGAACCCCTTGCGCCGCGTAAAGCGTTCATGGAAGAGGAAAATAGAAAAGACCATGACGATACTCGGCGCCGTATAGAGCAGGATGGCCGCGACGGACAAAGTCGTCAATTCGATGGCTGTAAAATAGCAGATATTGAAAAAGACGATGCTCCCCAGGCCCGTCCCCAGGAACATCCAGATATCCCGCGGCGCAATGACCAGGCTGTGGGGCTGGCGGCACAGGGCAGCGCCAGTCATAGCGATGGCCGTGACCAGGGCCCGGCCAAAAGTAATCTGCAGGGGCGACAAGCCATAGGCCGAAAGCTGGCGGGTAAACAGGCCGATGATGCCCCAGCAGATTCCCGCCGCAACGACGCAGAAAGGCGCCATATTTTCCATTTTCACTCGTATCACCTTCTAAAAAAAATAGGCCTGGCGAAGGATAAACGCCTTCGTTCCAGCCTTGGTTTTATTATAGCACAGTTAACGCTGATGATGATATAATAAAAAAAGTAATATAAACA
>CABQJB010000050.1 GCA_902464195.1 uncultured Megasphaera sp. | reverse complement strand
CTCGTGGCTCGTGGCTCGTAGAAAAAAGGCGCTGTCGCATGAAGACAGCGCCTTTTCTTGTAGGGGCGCCACGTGGGGCGCCCGCTCTGGGATATGTACGATTTCCCGACCCGTTTGCTACAAGAATCATCAAAATTCCTAACGGGTCTCGCCCACGTGGCCCCTACAAACTATAGAGCAAAGGCCCCCCCACTGCGAACGTTTCTTTTTCTTCCCAAGGGAAGCGCTTAGTGATGGAACAGGCGCAGGCCGGTCATGGCCATGGCGATGTTGTATTTATCGCAGGTTTCGATGACATTGTCGTCGCGGATGGAGCCGCCGGCCTGGGCGATGTAGTCGACGCCGCTGCGATGGGCCCGTTCGATGTTGTCGCCAAAGGGGAAGAAGGCATCGCTGCCCAGGGCTACGCCGTGGAGCTGGGCGATCCAGGCTTTCTTTTCTTCCCGTGTAAGCGGTTCCGGTTTTTCCGTGAACAAGTCCTGCCAGATGCCGTCAGCCAGGACGTCTTCATAGTCATCGGAGATGTAGACGTCGATGGCGTTGTCGCGGTTCGGGCGGCGGACATCGTCGCGGAAAGGCAGGTTCAGGACTTTCGGGTTCTGGCGGAGCCACCAGATATCGGCCTTGTTGCCAGCCAAACGCGTGCAGTGGACGCGGGACTGCTGGCCGGCACCGACGCCGATGGTCATGCCGTCTTTAACGTAGCAGACCGAGTTGGACTGGGTATATTTCAAGGTGATGAGGGCGATCATCAAATCGCGCTGGGCCGCTGCCGGGATATCCTTATTCTTCGTCGGGATATTTTTGAAGAGGTCCGTCGTAATCTTGGCTTCATTGCGTTCCTGTTCAAAGGTGACGCCATAGACTTCCTTCGATTCGACGAGGCGCGGCTGGTAGTCCGGGTTGATCTGAAGGACGCAGTAGTTCCCCTTTTTCTTGGTCTTCAAAATAGCCAGGGCATCGTCGCTGTAGCCCGGAGCGATGACACCGTCCGAGACTTCCCGTTTGAGGAGCGTTGCCGTTTCGACATCGCAGACGTCAGACAGGGCGACGAAATCGCCGTACGAGCTCATGCGGTCGGCACCGCGGGCGCAGGCATAGGCCGAAGCCAGGGGGGACAACTTCAAATCGTCGACCCAGTATATCTTTTTCAGGGTATCACTCATGTCCGTAGCGACGGCGGCCCCAGCCGGGCTGACGTGCTTGAAGGAAGCCGCTGCCGGAAGGCCTGTGGCTTCTTTCAATTCTTTGACCAGCTGATAGCTGTTGAAGGCGTCGAGCAAATTAATATAACCGGGGCGGCCGTTGAGGACCGTAAAAGGCAGGTCACTGCCATCTTTCATATAAACCCGGGCCGACGACTGGTTGGGATTGCAGCCGTATTTTAATTGCAGTTCTTTCATGGTGATTCCTCCTGAATAGTTAAGCAAAAATAAAAAAATACCGACACTTCTGGAACGTTTCGCCCAGACGGTCGGCTCGTATGAATCATGCTCCCCGTGGTAACTCCACTTCCGTCAGTCACATGTTTCAGATTTATTATACCGTCCGCAGACGGGAGATGTCAAGAAAAAGGGCCGCCCTTCGGACGGTCCCTTTTTCTGTAGGGGCGCCACGTGGGGCGCCCGCTCCAAGATGATGTGATTTCCATTTCCCATTCGGTTTACTGGGAGAAACATCCAAATTCCGAACGGGGCGCCCACGTGCGCCCCCTACAGTGCCACGAGCCACTAACCCGCCTGTTGTTCAAAGATGTCCTGGGCCAGGCCCATGGGTTCATCGCGGAAGAGGCGTTCGTCCATGGTCTTCAGGTCTTCGGCGATGTGCGGTACGAATTCCATCTGGTCGAGGATGTCCTTTTGCAGATCCACGCCCGGTGCGATTTCCGTGAGGACTAAGCCCTTATCGGTGAGGACGAAGACGCAGCGTTCGGTGATGAACATGACCTGCTGATTGTGTTTATGGGCATAGTCTGCACTGAAGGTGATCTGGCCGACCTTATCGATGAATTTCTGGACAGCCCCTTCATGGGTGATGACCAGTTTGCCGTCCCGGATTTCTTCGCGCAGGCCCTTGGCCGTGAAGGTGCCACAGAAGACGACTTTATGCGTATTCTGGGTAATGTTGATGAAGCCGCCGCAGCCGGCGATGCGGTCTTTGAACTTGCTGACGTTGACGTCGCCTTTGGCGTTACATTCTGCCATGCCCAGGAAAGCCATATCCAGGCCGCCGCCATCGTAAAAGTCGAACTGATACGGATGGTCGACGATGGCATCGGCGTTGGCCGAACCACCAAAGTCCGCGCCGCTGGCCGGTACGCCGCCAATCGGTCCGGCTTCGACGGTCAGGGTCAGCTGATCACCGATACCTTCTTCGTTAGCTACGCTGGAAACGCCTTCGGGGATCCCGATACCCAGGTTGACGACGGCGTTAGGAACGAGTTCCATCGCAGCCCGGCGGGCGATGACCTTGCGGGCATTGAGTTCCATCGGCGGAATCTGGGACAGAGGCATACGCATTTCACCGGTATAAGCCGGGTTCTGGACCTGACGGACCTTGGACAAGACGATGTAGTCGACGTCGATGCCCGGCAGGACGACGTGTTTCGGCGGAATCGTCCGGTTTTCGGCCAGCGTTTCGACCTGGACGATGACCATGCCGCCGCTGGCTTTGGCTGCCAGGGCCATGGGCAGAAGTTCCATGCGGACTTCTTCGTTATCCGTCGATACGTTGCCGTTCAAGTCGGCGCAGGTCCCGTGGACGATAGCAACGTCAATCGGGAACGGTTTGTACCAGAGATATTCTTCGCCATCCAGTTCCTTGACTTCTACCAGGTCTTCCTGGGTGATGCTGTTCAATTTCCCGCCTTCGATACGGGGGTCGACGAAGGTATTGAGGCCGACGCGGGTGAAGAGGCCCGGTTTGCGGCCGGCAATGCTGCGGAACCACTGGGCCATCGTGCCCTGCGGCAGGTTGTAGCCTTCGACCTTGTTGTCCATGACCAGTTTCCCCAGTTTGGGAGCCAGGTTGTAATGACCGGCAATGACCCGTTTCAGCATGCCTTCGTGGGCGAAATGGCTGGCACCTTTGCTCACACCGTCACCGATGCCGGCCGTATGGACCAGTGTCAGCTGCTGCGGATATCCGGTCTTGGTAAAGCGGTCTTCCAGGGCCTGCAATACTTCTTCCGGCAATGCACACTGTGCAAAACCACAAACGGCGATAGTCGAACGATCTTTAATAAGCGATGCTGCATTTTCTGCTGTAATCAGTTTTGCCATGATGACTCCCTCCTTATAGATTTCCTTGCTTGTCTTCGATGAGCTCTTTTTCTTCTCATCTTCTGGCTTTAGTATAGCCCCTTTTGCCCTTGAAAAATACGCACAAAGCCGTGACAGAAGATGAAAAAGTTGCCTCAAAGATGACAAATATGACAAGGCCTTTCCTTGAAGGTGTCCCATCCAGGCTATATAATGAATATAAGGAATATACACGTATTCAAATCTATAATCGAGGGAGTCTTGTCTATGAATCCTTATGCAGAAGTCCTCAAGCAGCTGCTGCAATATACAGAGACGAAATATACGACCTTGTCCCAGGCCATCGACTACGACATGTCCTACATCAGCAAATGGGTCAACGGCGCCCGCCTGCCCGCTTCGCGCCATGCCGACCGCATCCACGAGGACATGGCCCGCTTCTTTGCCGATACAGCCCAGAAACAGCACCAGGAAGCGGACCTGAAGCGCATCTTCGCCTTTGCCGACGACGGCCAGGACCTGGCTTTCCATCTCTATGACCTGCTAAGCAAAGCCTACCGCCAGGCCCAGACCAAGACGGGCAAAAGCGAAAGCCGCGACCAGGCCATCCATTTCTACGCCGGTCGCGCCGACTGCCACACGGCCCTGCGCCAGCTGCTCCATCAATACCTGGAAGGCCTCCAGTCCCAGGGGATGCTGGTCATGACCGGCCAGTTCCACGTCCTCGACCAGAACGGCATCTGGCAGCTCCTAGAAGAATGTCACAACGACCGCTGGTCCTGCGATGTCCACTTGGGCCTGAAGATGGACGTCTTCGCCGCCCATATGCCCCAGGCCGCCAGCAGCCTCTATCAGTGTCTGGACCACTTATTGACCTATAATTTCACCATGCACGAAATCGATCACGAATCGTACCGCAACATCATCGTCCTCAAAGATGCCTTTGCCTACCTCTACTATGTCGACGGCGACGACTATATCGACATGTGCCTGACCATCACCGACCCGACACAGGTCCGGGAAATCTACAAGAAGTGCTGTGCCTACATGATGGTCCAGCCCGTCCTCATGGAGCCCCGCCAGTCCCTGGGCATGGAAAAATTCGGCTACCGCGACATCTTCTTTACGTCCAACAACTACCTCTTCTTCCTGACCAACGGCCTGGAATTCCTTCTCCCCGACGAAGTCTATACATCCCTGTGCCAGCTCATCGACGAAGGGAAATATCCCAACGCTACCAAGGAATGGGTCCGGCGCATCCAGTATATCTGGTACCGCATCATCGAACAAGGGCGCATGAAGATCATCATGCCCAAGAACTCCATCATCCGTTATTTAGAAACGGGCTGCTTCTACCTGACCGACATGAACTACCAGATGACGCCAGATGAAAGAAAGGCCCAGCTCAACCTCATCGTCGAAAAAATGAAGCAGAACCCGGCCATTACTTACGGGATCCTCCTCCCGGCATCGGGAAAAAGCAGTTATACGAATTTTTCCAATCTCGCCTTTTACGGCAATTATACGTCGGCCTTCTTCAAGAAAAATACCCATCATATCCTTCCCCAGACCAAGCCCATTTACTTGCTCAACAATTCCCAGCTCATCGGCTGTATGCACGAGTTCTTCGACGGCCTGAGCCGTTCTCCCCAGTACAAGGGCTTCTCGGCGGAAAATGTCGACGCCCTGCGGGGCCTGATTACGCCGCTCATGACGGTCCTGACCGAAGAGAACGGCGACACCTAGTCTTCAGGCTGGGAAATGCTGCGGACCGTGATTTTAAGGATCTCGACGGACATGCCCGTCGTGTATTCCACTTCCTGCTGGATATCCCGGCGGATGCGGCTCATGAGCTTCTTGATGTTCTGGCCATAAGCGATGGTCAGGGACAGGATGATGGCCAGGCCATTGCGCGTCGAGTTGTAATTGATAGCCACCCGCAGGCGGTTGATCTTGGTGACGCCATCGTTCTTGGCCAGAGCATGGCGCACCAGGGCTTCCAGGACATCGTTGGAAAAGGTCAGTTTCCCGTAATAGCTGAAGACGGGCCGGACGACGGACCGTTCAAAAGGCGATATCTTCTTGCCGTTGCGGCCGTAGAAGAAGGAGCGGATTGGGTCCAGGAGATAGCCCTGGAAATGAGGCTTCAGTTCCATCGTCGGCACGGGGATGATGTGCTTGCCTTCTTTGATGCGGATGGCCCGGGCCTTGGCGATTTCTGCCGGGCACGACACGTCTTCGATGCGGATGAACTGTGACGCTTCCGGCAGGTGCAGGGACTCGCAGATGCGGTGTATCATGTGCTTCGACGTGCCCAGGATGAGCAATTTATCGGGATGTATCTTCTCCAGCGCCGCCCGCATGGCTGCTGCGTCTTCGGGCTTGTTGAAGATGGCCCGGCGCACGGCTTTCAGGCGGTTCGTCTCTTCTTTGGCCGACCGGCCGGCGACGATGCGGTTGTGGTCGATGAGCAGGCCGTCGTCGATGATGGCCTGGATATCGTGGTCATAGGCGACGACCAGGGCGTGATGGCTCTTGCCCGTACCGCTGGCACCAATAAAACCGAAAACCTCCATAATCTCACCTGCTTTTCTTTAGGTTCCCTTCTACATGGTCGAGCAGAGCCTGGACGGCTTTGGCATCGACGGTAAAGACGCCGACCTTTTCGGGGAAACGGCCTGTCGTGCCGTGGAAATCTGAGCCGCCGCTGACATATCCATGGCGTTTCTCAGCCAGTTTCAAGAATTCTTTATAGCGGCCGCGGTTCTTGGGATGATAGACTTCGACGCCGTCAAAATCGTGTGTCAGGACCTGGTCCAGCGTCCGCTTGAGCAGGCCCGGATGGGCCAGGATAGCCGTACCGCCGGCCTGGCGGATGAGGGCCACGCAGTCGTCGATGCTGCGACGGTTATACGGGACGTAAGCCGGACCACCGCGGTAGAGCAGTTTATCGAAGACCGTCTTGACATCGGGGAAATACCCCTTGGCGACCAGCAGGCGGGCAATATGGGGCCGGCCGACAGTCCCGCCCTGGCGCAGTGTCGCTTCGATGCCGCTGCGGTCGATGTCATAGCCTAGGCTGCGGCAGCGGTCGACAATTTCCAGGGCCCTGTTGAAGCGCCGTTCCTTGAATTGCGCGCAGTAAGCCTGCAAGCCAGCGTCGGCCGTATCGATGCCGTAGCCCAGGATGTGCACGTCTTCGCCGTCACATTCCGAGCTGATTTCGATGGCCGGAATGACGCGGACGCCGGGAGCGAAGCGATGGCTGCCGTCATAGGCCGCTACTGTATCGTGGTCGGAAATAGCCATGACGCTGAGTTTGGCATCGACGGCCATTTGTGTCAGTTGTTCCGGCGTATATACGCCATCTGAACAAGTCGTATGCATGTGTAAATCAACGATCATTGGACACCACGCCTCCCTGCAATAAGTGAAGAATGGACTTGATGCCGACGCCGGTCGCCCCGATGAGACCCGTTTCGTCGGCCTTTTCATTGAAGGCCGGGCCGGCGATGTCCAAGTGGATCCACGGTGTGCCGTCGTGGACGAACTGCTTGAGGAAGAGGCCTGCCGTGATGGCTCCCGCTTCGGGTCCGCCGACATTCTTCAAATCAGCGACGTCGCTTTCCAGGAGCTTTTCATATTCTTCATCGGCCGGCAGCTGCCATATTTTTTCGTGGACTTCCGTCGCGGCGCTGAAGAAGCGGTTCATCCATTCCTGGTCGTTGCCGAGCATACCCGTCCGTACCGTCCCCAGGGCCGTCACGCAGGCACCAGTCAAGGTCGCCAGGTCGATGAGGCGCGTCGCCCCCTTTTCCTGGGCATAGGTCAGAGCATCGGCCAGGATGAGCCGCCCTTCGGCATCGGTATTCTTGACTTCGACGGTCTTGCCGTTGTACATGGTCAGGATGTCGTCGACATGATAGGCCATGCCGGACGGGATATTTTCGACCAGCGGGATGACGGCCAGGACGTTGACAGGGTATTTGAGCAGCATCAAGGCACGCATGACGCCGACAGCCGCTGCGGCACCGGCCATGTCGTCCTTCATGAATTCCAGGTTGGCATGACTCTTGAGGGACAGGCCGCCGCTGTCATAAGTGACGCCCTTGCCGACGATGCCCAGGACTTCCCGGCTGTTGGGGTCGCCCTGATAGGCGATGGACAGGAGCTGGGGCGGATTCATGCTGCCCTTGCCGACGGCGACGATGCCGCCCATATGGCGTTTCTCCAGGGCCCATTTATTGAGGCTCTCTATGAGGATGTTGTCGCCTTTGAGCATAGCCCCGACAATATCGGCAAACTTGCGCGGCGTCAAATCGTTGGACGGCATATTGACCAGGTCCCGCGCCGCGTAGATGCCTTCATAGATGGACGTATACATGTAGCACATGGAATTGAATTCCTTCGGGCGCAGGCCATGGGTGAGGATATTGATACTACCGATAGTCCGGCTCTTGGCCTTGCGCTTATAGTGGTTGAATTCATAATTTCTATAAAGCAGGCCGTCGATGAGGGATCCCAGGTCCATATCCAGGGTATCGGCCATGACGGCCAGTTCGCTGACACCTTCCTTCATGGCCGCTGCCATGAGGCGCCGGGCCATGCGGAAATCTTCATACGTCGAATAACGGATGGGCTTCCCTTCCAAGCCGATGAGGAAATACGTCTTGGCCCGTCCGTCAGACAGGCAGTGGAAGACGTGAAGGGACGTATGCTGCAAAATCTCCGGATGCTGCCCGGCATAAGCCCGGATGAGCTGGACATCCCCTTCCGGCAGCTGACGCAGCGTCGACCCCCGTTCATTCAGGCCGACAGCAACGGTATCCATGCCGCCATTGCCATTATAAGTAATCATGCACATCGCTCACTTTCAATCTATGAACAAACAAGTAGTTTTTGTAAAATATCACTTCTTTCATTATACATTCGCCATGTCGCCAAAATCAAGAATCGGGGAAAATTCAAGATTCCGTAAATTTTCTTAAAAAAATACTTGCATTTCTCTAAGGTTTAGTGTATTATATTACATGTGCTCAGGAAACAGCGAGTACAAAGAACAACAAAACATGGACCATTAGCTCAGCTGGCAGAGCACCTGACTCTTAATCAGGGTGTCCAGGGTTCGATCCCCTGATGGTCCACCAGAATGAAAAAGGCTTGTCGCACATGCGACAAGCCTTTTAGTTGTAGGGGCTCGCACGTGGCGAGCCCGTTCTAGAAATATATACGATTTACCGCCCAGTTTGCTAGAATAATCATCCAAATCCAACGGGTCGCCCACGCGGCGACCCCTACAAACTATAAAACAACAGGGACTACGCATGATGGCATAAGTCTTCGTGCGTAGTCCCTGTTTAAGTTATTCATTGTTAATGGTTCGTAAAAAACAGGCGCCCAAGGTGCCTTAAGCTGCGACCTGCGATCTGCTACCTGCGGCCTGCCTTGGGGACAACCCCCACAGGCTGCTAACGGCTAACGGCTAGCTGCTAACCCCCTTACAAGTGATAGGGTTCGTGCCGGTCGATTTTGATGGCGCGGTAGATTTGTTCTAATAATAGGAGACGTATCATCTGATGGGTCAGGGTGATGCGTCCAAAGGAGATGCAGCTGTCGGCCCTGCGGCGGACGAGGTCGCTCAGGCCGAAAGGTCCGCCGATGATGAAGGAAATCTCGCTGCAGCCGTACAGGGCCAGTTTGGCAAAGGACGCTGCCAGGTCTTCGGACGACACGAGCTTGCCCTGCACGTCCAGGGCGAAGAGGTGCGAGCCCTGGCGGACATGGCGCAGCATCTTCTCCCCTTCCCGGTCGAGGACCTGGCCTTTCTGGGCCGGCGACGGGTTATCGGGCATCTTCTCTTCAGGCAGGACCGTGAGTTCGACCTGGCCGTACGGGCGCAGGCGCTTCAAGAACTCATCGATGCCGGCCGTAAGGTATTTCTCTTTGATCTTGCCGATAGTAATGACGTGGTACTTCATCAGTTGGTCCCGTCTTCCTGGTCGGACGAATCGTTCTGCGGGCTTTCCTGGAGGACGACGGTGACTTCGTGGTCCGAACCGTTGCGCGTGTAGTCGAGGCTGACCGAATCGCCGACGTTGTGCTTATCCATGACACTCTGGAGGGCGCTGAAGTCTTTGACATCCGTGCCATCGAGTTTCAAGATGACGTCGCCATGGCGGAGGCCTGCCTGATCAAGGGGACCGCCGGCAGCGACTTTATAGACATAGATGCCGGCTACGTTCAGCTTCATGCCGAAGCGGGCTGCCATCTGCTGGTCCAGGCCGTATAAGCCGAGATACGGACGGACGACTTTGCCGTTCTTGATGAGGTCCTGCAAAATCGGACGGGCTGCATTGATAGGAATGGCAAAGCCCAAGCCTTCGACGCCTTCCTTGGAAATTTTGGCACTGTTGATGCCGATGACTTTACCGTCAGCATCGACGAGGGCGCCGCCGGAATTGCCCGGATTGATGGCCGCATCAGTCTGGATGAGCTTCATGCTCTGACCTTCGGCCCCGATGGTCCGATTGAGGGAGCTGATGACGCCGACTGTGACCGTGCCCTGGAATTCCAGGCCCAAGGGGTTGCCGATAGCGATGGCCGGTTCGCCGACCTGGAGGGAATCGCTGTCACCGAATTCAGCGACGGGCAGGTTGTCCATCTTGATCTTGACGACGGCCAGGTCCGTCTTTTCATCGCGGCCGACGACAGTCCCTTCCGTACTCTGGCCATCGGCTAAAGAAACGATGACCGTCTTGGCCGTGCCGACGACGTGGTTATTAGTGACGATATAGCCGGCCTTGTCAAAGATGACACCAGAGCCGACGCCTTCACCGACCAGGACTTTGCGGTTGAACATATCGCGGTTATAGACTTTCGTCGTAATGCCGACGACAGCCGGGCTGACTTTCTTGGCAGCCTGGACGACGGCCGTATTGCGGGCATCGGAGATGGAATCCGATTTCGACGGTTCCTGGAGCTGGTTTACCGTCCCGTTATACGTACCGCTGGGCGTAAAAAAGGCATCGTGGATCTTGAAGCCGCCGAAGACGCCGACGGCGATGAGGACGACGGCGGCTGCCGCCGTAATGACATGTTTGCGTTGCATCATAATTCATGACTCCCTTCTTGGAAGCGGACGCTGCCCTTCTGGCAGGCCAATCGTAACAAAATATCCTGGCCGATGACCCGTCCGGCCTGAGATAGGATGGTGCGCATCGTGTGCAGCGCCAGGGCCGGCGTATTGTTCTTTTCGCTGCGGTGGGCCAGGAGGACCCGCATGACGCCCTTCGTCGGCAGGCCGGCCAGGAAAGCGGCCGCCGTCTTGTTGGACAGATGGCCCCAGCGGCCGAGGATGCGCTGCTGGAGCGGATAGGGATAGGGACCATTGCGGACCATGCCTTCGTCGTGATTGGCTTCTAAAATAAGGATGTCCGCATAAGCCGCGGCCGCCGCGACGTCGGGGCTGACACAGCCCAGATCCGTCGCCAGGGTGATCTTCGATCCGCCGTGGCAGACCGTATAACCGACAGGCCGGGCAGCATCGTGGGATATGGCAAAGGGGATGACCTGGATGTCCTTCAGGCCGACGCGGCGCGTCAGGCGGACGAAGCGGTCCTGGAAGCCATCCACTTTCCGGCCTATGGCCTGCCAGGTTTCGGCTGTCGTATAGACGGGCACGTCCGTCCGCTTGAGGAGCGTCGCCAGGCCATTGACGTGGTCCGAATGTTCATGAGTGATGAAGACGGCATCGAGGTTGCCTAAAGAACAGCCGTAGCGCTTCAATCCCTGTTCGATGCGGCGGCAGCTGATGCCGGCATCGATGAGGATATTCGTCTTGCCACAACGGATATAAGCGGCATTGCCCTTGCTGCCGCTGGCCAGCATACTGACCAGGCAGTCTCCTGCCCGGGCTTCGCCGCCGAGATTGGGAATCGTATCGGCTGCTGCCGGCGGTGCCGTGACGGCAGCCGTGCATCCGGCCTGCTGCCGGGCCGCCTGGATAGACAGGGCCATTTCCTGAAGCTGCCTTTCACTTTCCGTCATGGTCTTCCCTCCTTCTGTTGAAAAAAAAACCATCGTTCCGGAATAATCCAAACGATGGTCTGTGTGGTGGGCCTAGGTGGACTCGAACCACCGACCTCACGCTTATCAGGCGTGCGCTCTAACCAGCTGAGCTATAGGCCCATGT
>CABQJB010000049.1 GCA_902464195.1 uncultured Megasphaera sp. | reverse complement strand
CTTGAGGCCTTCCTTATAGAGGGCATCGTCGCCGTATTTCTTGGCGACCTGCTGGGAAACGTAGTCGATGAAGGACGCGTATTCGTCGGCTTCCTTGGACTGATGGCTCTTGGAGAGGCCCAGGTCCTGGTTCTTGGCGTCTTCTGCTTCGGCAGCCGATACGTAACCGTATTTGACCATTTGGTCGAGGACGACGTTCTTGCGCTTCTTGGCTTCGTTCAGATTATTGAAAGGCGAGTAGTAGTTCGGGCTCTTGGGCAGGCCGGCCAGCATGGCGCACTGCGTCAGGGTCAGTTCGTTGACGTCTTTGTTGAAATACGTTTTGGCAGCCGTCTGGATGCCATAGGCACCCTGGCCGAAGTAAATCTGGTTCATGTACATTTCCAGGATTTCTTTTTTACTGTACTTGTGTTCGATTTCCAGGGCCAGCATGGCTTCCTGGATTTTACGCTTCAACGTCTGTTCCTGGGACAGGAAGGCGTTCTTGGCCAGCTGCTGGGTGATGGTACTGCCGCCCTGGGCGATGCCGCGGTTGGTCAGGTTGGCAAAGATGGCGCGGAAGATGCCGATAGGGTCGATGCCGATGTGTTCATAGAAGCGGTTGTCTTCGGCAGCGATGAAGGCATTCTGCAGATTCTGCGGCACTTTGTTGATGTCGATGGGCAAGCGGTTCTGATCGGAATGAAGTGTCGTGATCAGCCGGCCGTGGGAATCAAAGACCTGTGATGAAACGGCAGGCCGCATGTTATTGCCTACAGCAGGCAAACTTTGATAGGCAGCAAAAATATAGCCAAACCCTAAGCCTGCGAAAACGACAAGGCATAAGGCGATGAAAAGGCGGATGCGGCGAAGGGGACCGGCTTTTTTGGCTTTTTTTGCTCTGCGTCTGGGTGTATACATTTTTTCCTCCTACGTGACGACGTAATCGTTCAAGATGAGCAGGTAATGAGACATTACTAATTTCTTATTATATCACATCATACATCATTATCCTATATAGGCGGGACAGGTTGAAAAAATTTAAAGTCCCTTTGATGATTAAATCGTTTTACGCTACACGGAATCTAAAAATATTTCATATGTAGTATACTCTTTAAAAGCGTATCATATAGCTTTTTTAGAAATACCATTGACAATTACAAACAAATAGCGTACTATAAACGTAACAAGCAGATAATTTAGCGTACACGCTTGGTTATAATAGCAGGAGGTAAGGATTATGGCAAAGGACAGAGAAAAAGCATTTGTATTATGGTTCGATGAACTGCGCAGAGCCGATGTAGCTCTCGTAGGTGGTAAATCGTCTTCCCTCGGTGAATTGACATCCCAGACGGATGTCCCCGTTCCCTATGGTTTCGCGACGACAGCCGAAGGCTATCGCCATTTCATGCATGAAACGGGCATGGATGTCAAGATTCCGGAATTGCTGAAAGGCCTGACCGACGTCGAAGACGCTGTCCAGCTCCGCGATGTCACGGCAAAGATCCGCAAGGCCATCTGCGATGCTGAAATGCCGGCCGACCTGGCAGCCGATATCCGCAAGAGTTATGAAGAATTGGGCAAGAAAGTCGGCGAAGCCAATCCTTTCGTCGCCGTCCGCTCCAGTGCGACGGCCGAAGACCTGCCCGATGCCAGCTTTGCCGGCCAGCAGGATACATACCTCAATGTCCAGGGTGCCGATATGGTCATCCAGAAAGTCAAGGAATGTTATGCATCGACATTTACCGACCGTGCCACGTACTACCGCACGAAACAGGGCTTCGATCATCTCTCCGTCGCTTTGAGCGCCGCCGTCCAGATGATGGTCTTCTCCAAAGCTGCCGGCGTCATGTTCACTGTCGACCTGGTCACGGGCGATGATTCGACGATCACCATCGAAGGGGCCTGGGGCCTCGGCGAATACGTCGTACAGGGCACGGTTACGCCGGATAACTTCAAAGTCCGCAAAGATGACCTGACCATCCTCTCCAAGATGATCAATACCAAACCAATCGAACTGGTCCGCAAACCGGGCGGTGACTGCGAAGAAAAACTCGTTCCGCCGGAACTGCAGAAACAGCAGGTCATTACAGATGAACAGGTAAAAGAACTGGCTACGTACGCCAAAGCTATTGAAAAGCATTACGGCTGCTACATGGATATGGAATGGGGCGTCGACGAACGGACTAATAAGGTATGGCTCCTCCAGGCCCGTCCGGAAACGGTATGGTCCAAGAAGAATAAAGAAAAGAAAGAAGCTGCTGCCGAAAAAGCCGCTGTCACGACGGACCGCAAAGTCGTCGTCAAAGGCCTGCCGGCCAGCCCGGGCAGCGCAGCTGGTAAAGCTCATGTCATCCTCGACCCGTCGAAGATCGCCGAATTCAAAGATGGTGAAATCCTGGTAACGACCATGACGGCACCGGACTGGGTACCGGCCATGAAGAAGGCCAAAGCTATCGTCACCGATGCCGGCGGCATGACCTGCCACGCTTCCATCGTCAGCCGTGAACTGGGCATCCCCTGCATCGTCGGCACCAAGAGCCGCAGCGTCGAAGCGACGACGACCATCCAGGATGGCGCAGAAATCACAGTCGATGCGACGAACGGCATCGTCTATGAAGGCATCGTTGCCGACATCGTCAAACCGGAAGCTGCCGAATCGCCGGCCGGCCAGGCTGCAACGACCGTCGTCGCTGCCGAAGCCGCTCCGATTACGGGCACGAAGATCTACATGAACCTGGGCAACCCGGATCTGGCTGAAAAATACGGCAAACTGCCGTGCGACGGCATCGGCCTCATGCGTGAAGAATTCATCTGGACGACCTTCATTCATGAACACCCGTTATACCTCATCGAAACGGGCCGGGCTGACCGCGTCGTCGATCAGTTGTCCGAAGGCATCCGCAAAGTCTGCCAGGCACTGGCTCCGCGTCCGGTCACGCTGCGCCTGAGCGACTTCAAATCGAGCGAATACCGCAACCTGACAGGCGGCGACAAATACGAACCGCAGGAAAGCAGCGCCCTCCTCGGCTGGCGCGGTGCTTCCCGTTACTATGATCCGAAATACGTCGAAGCCTTCAAGCTGGAACTGAAAGCCGTCCGTAAGGTTCGCGAAGAATACGGCTACAAGAACCTCAACGTCATGATCCCCTTCTGCCGCCGTGTCGATGAAATGCAGAAAGTCGTCGACCTCATGGCTCAGGAAGGCCTCCACCGCGGTCCGGACTTCAAGGTCTGGCTCATGGCCGAAATCCCGTCCAACATCATCCTGGCCGACCAGTTCAACCAGTTCGTCGATGGCTATTCCATCGGCTCCAACGACCTGACCATGCTCATCATGGGCTGCGACCGCGACAACGATACGGTAGCACCGCTCTTCGATGAACGCAACCTGGCAGTCAAACGGGCTATCCGCCACCTCATCACCGTAGCCCATAAGGACGGCAAGACCGTTTCCATCTGCGGTCAGGCACCGAGCGTCTATCCGGACTTCGCTGAATTCCTGGTCAAGAGCGGCATCGATTCCATCTCGGTCAACCCCGATGCCGTCGTATCGACACGGAAACACGTAGCACAAGTCGAACAGCGTATCCTCCTCGATTCGCTGACAGGCAAGGGCCGTGCTGATACAGAAGACTATACGTGGTAATTTGTAATAGCATATTCGATTTATGAGTCATAGAAAGGCGGTCCCAAAAGAAAAACAGACTTTTGGGCCGCCTTTTTCTCATACTAGGACCTTGTATTATATACTATTTGCATATTAGACATCTTATATCGCGGGATGTTTTTATATATGTTATGATAATAAGTGAATAAGAGAACGCTTGCTATGTAGGGGGTGAAAAGACGCTATGTTATCGGAACGTCAGGAAACGATTTTACAGATTGTAAAGGAAAACAGTCCGATTACGGGCCAGCATATTGCCAACCGGCTCCACGTGACGCGGGCAGCCCTGCGCTCGGACCTGGCCATCTTGACCATGTTAGGGCTCATCGATGCACGGCCGAAATTAGGCTACTTTTTTACAGGCAACAAGGAAAAGGACCTGCTCTCACGGGCCATCACGGATATCACCATTGATTCCTGCCTGTCGCAGCCTGTGATCGTCGGTGAGCATACGAGTGCTTACGATGCGATCATCGCCATGTTTACGGAGGATGTGGGGACCGTCTTTGTCGGGACGGACAATATTCTGGCCGGCGTCGTATCGCGAAAGGATTTATTGAAAACGGCTATGGGCAGCAACGACCTGCGGGCCCTGCCGGTACGGATGGTCATGACGCCCGTGAGCAAAGTGATTTATGCTCAGCCTGAAGAAAAGGCTATCGTCGCTGCTCAGCGCCTGATCGAATATGAAATCGACTGCCTGCCCGTCGTCGAGGTCGAAGGTACCGATGAAGACGATAAGAAAGAATTGAAGGTCTTGGGCAGAATATCAAAAACGAACATAACCCGTCTCTTTGTAGAATGTGGGTTAGGGAGGAGATAACTGTGGAAAAACCGATTATTTATGCCTGCTCAGACTCGCTCGGCGAAACGGCTGAACGCGTTGCCCGGGCAGCTGCCAGCCAGTACGACAAGCAAGAATTCAACATCATCCGCGTACCGTATATCCGGTCGGAACAGCAAATCGAAGAGTTGGTCAGCAAAGCCGAAGCCAACAAGGCCATGATCTGCTACACCATTATTTCGCCGACCCTGCGCCGGAAACTGCGGGAACTGACTAAGTCGGCCAATGTCACCGTCGTCGACATCATCGGCCCCATGCTGGCCGGTGTCGGCACCCTGACGGATACGGAACCGACCTTGAAGGCCGGTATGATCCATCTGCTCGACGAAGAATATTTCAAACGCGTCGAAGCTATTGAATTCGCTGTCAAATACGATGACGGCAAGAACCCCATGGGCTTCTTGAAGGCCGATATCGTCATCGTCGGCGTCTCGCGTACGTCCAAGACGCCCCTTTCTATGTACCTGGCCCATAAGCGCATCAAAGCGGCCAACCTGCCGCTGGTGCCGGAAGTCAGCCTGCCGCCGGAATTATTCCAGATCCCGGCCCGCAAGATCGTCGGCCTCATCATCGACCCGTTCAAGCTGAATTTCATCCGTTCTGAACGGCTGCGCAGCATGGGACTTGATGCCAACGCCAGCTACGCCAATATCGAACGCATCAATGAAGAACTGGAATATGCCCGTGGTGTCATGCGCCGCCTCCATTGTCCCATCATCGATGTATCGTCCAAGGCCATCGAAGAAACAGCGAACCTGGTCATGGAAATCGTAAAACGAAACAAAGAACTGTATCCAGAATAAAGTTAGCCAATGGCGGCTAGCGGGGAAAAGAGGCTGTCGCATTCAGACAGCCTCTTTTTGAGTATTGAGTTTGCAGTTTGTAGTTTTTAGTCAAACTTAGGAAGGAGCACTATGAAAGATTCGACGACAGCCATTTTCACGTCCCTGTCGGCAGCCCTGGAGAGCCGGCATTTTTTGGCGACGCTGGGAATGGAAAAAGATGAAATGACGGCCTGGATACGCCGCAGCCGCCTGCGGGCCCTGGCCGATGAATTACAGCATTGCCGCGACGGGGAAGGGCGCTTTTCTTCGCCTGCTGTCGTCGCAGCGGCCAAACCCTATCTGGACTGTCTCCGTGACGAACCGGACGGCGGCTGGCTGCGCTGCTGCCATCAGCGCGTCCTGGCCCGCCTCTTTCCCGGATCCTGCCAGGGCCCTGATGCCATCGCCCTGGCAGGACGCGGCTGCCATGGTGACATCTACCGGCGGGGCTGCCTGATCCTCATGCAGGTTCTGCGCGGCCTTTACCGTTATGAACGCGAAGTCCTGCCCTTCGACCCCAAGCGGGACATGCCCCTGGTATCGGCCCAGGAAATCATGACTCACGGCTATACTAAGGAATACCTGCGCCTGCGTACACTGGCAGCCGATGATTATATTTATGAATTCATGCGCATCGGCGTCGACATTACGCCTTTCAACACGCTGGGCCATGTCGGCGGTGTCCACTACGTCGCCGTCTACGCGGCCCGTCAGTTGGCGCGCAACGGCATCCCCGTCGACGTCGCCCTCATTTCCGGCGCTGCTGCCTGCCATGACATCGGCAAGTACGGCTGCAAGAAGAATGAAGAGAAGCGGGTCCCTTATTTACATTATTATTATACGGGCATGTGCTGCCGCCGCCTGGGCCTGCCGGGTATCGGCCACATCGCGGCCAACCATTCCGTCTGGGACCTGGAACTGGAAAACCTGTCCGTCGAATCGCTGCTGCTCATTTATGCCGACTTCCGCGTCAAGAGCAGCCGCGACGCACAGGGAAAGGAAATCGTCCATTTCTATTCCCTGGCCCAGGCCTTCGACGTCATCCTGGGAAAACTGGATAATGTCGACGATGCCAAGCGCCAGCGCTATCAGAAGGTCTATGCCAAACTGGCGGATTTTGAAGATTTCATGAAAGAACACGGTGTCGTCACCGAACTGCCTGCCGATTTCGCCTGGGAACCGGCCGACCCGCCGCAGCCCATCCACCGGGAAAAGGTCCTCCTTGAAGGCAATGACATCATTGCCCAGCTCAAATATGCTGCCATCGACCACAACATCCGTCTCATGAGCATCTTCCGCGATGAAAGCGATTTTGGCAACCTCATCGAAGCGGCCCGCAGTGAGCGGCAGTGGAAGAATGTCCGCACGTATATCGGCATTTTCGAGGAATATTCGACGTATATGACGGAGCATCAAAAACTCATGACCTTGAAGTTCCTCTATGAGCTCTTGTCCCACCGAGAAGGCGACATCCGCCTGCAGGCAGCGGCCCTCATGGGACGCATTATCGCCAATTTCAACGATACGTATACGAAGGAACTGCCCGAAGGCGTCTCCCTGCCGGCCAAGGCCGTGACCAACCTGTCCCTGTTCACGACGTATCTGGACCGCATCATCTGCCCGGACATCCGCTTCACAGAGCAGCACAAGCTGTGGATCGGCTACTGTCTGAGCACCTTCGTGTCGGCCGTCCTGCGCCGCTGCGCCCTGTCCCAGCGTCCCCGCTATACGGCCGTCATGGGGCCGTATTATGAACGGCGCAATTACAGTGAAGAAGAGTACATCATCCTCTTGAAAGTCCTGGCCGACATGGACCGGAACTATCTGGATGACGCCTTTATGGCTGCCGCCGGCCCCTTCATCGAAAGGGCCAAGCAGAGCGAATCCTTCAACCTGCGCGTCGCCGCCCTGAACTGCGCCCGCCACGTCTTTGCCGATTATACGGACGACCTGTACTATAAAGACCTGCTCAAGGTCATGGACCTGCCCGAAGGGCGGGAGGCCTTCTTTGAACGGGAAGGCAATCTCTTCCTGGTCGACCTCAAAATGGGGACCCACTGGGTCGTCAAAGTAGCCAATCTGGAACTCATGCTGCGCTATATCGACGGCCAGAGCGACGCCGGCAGCGTCATGCATCTCGGGACCCATCTGACCAACCTGCTCAAGGTCAGCGAATCCATCTTCGTCCGCCGCGCCGCCGGAAACAGCCTGCTCAAAATCGCTTCGAACATGACCTATGCCCAGCGCAACGAACTGACGGTAGAACTGTTCAATGGACTGGAAATCGGCGACCCGCAGATTTCTAAATACGTGCCGGAGTTCCTGGGCAAGATGATCCTCAAGCTGCCGCCGCGGGAGTTCGACGAATTCGTCAAGACCATTGAAGGCCAGCTGCTGACAGTCAACATCCCACTGGCGGCATCCATGGTCCAGACGGTGGGCATCATTTTGGAACAATTCGATGAATTCGCCAAAGAATTCTCAGAAGACCCGGTTGTCAACGAGAAGCGCCAGCGCCGCCTGCTGTACATCATGATTAAGGCCTATGCCCATTACAATAAGGAACTGAGCCGCGACGCCTTCCGCGATTTAGGGAAATTCATCTTCCACAGCCCGCTCATGCCGGACGAACGGAAGGATTTCCTCTTCAGCCACTGCTATAAGAAACTCCTGGTCCTCCTCGATGAGAACAGCGAAGAAAACCTGGATTTCTACAGCAATTCGGCCGTGCTCAATCATATTTACCGCTATATCAGCCAGCACGAATTCGCCAGAGGGGCCTTTACCTTTGAAACAGGCCGCAAGCCCTGCTTCTATCCGGGAACCTTCGACCCCTTCAGTCTGGGCCACAAGGCCGTGGCCTGCAAGATACGCGACCTGGGCTTCGACATTTATCTGGCCCTCGATGAATTTTCCTGGTCCAAGCACACCCAGCCGCGGCTCATGCGCCGCAAAATCATGAACATGTCCGTTGCCGACGAAGAGAACATGTATCCCTTCCCGGACGATATCCCCATCAACATCGCCAATCCGGCAGACATCAAGAAGCTCAAGGACATCTTTGCCGGCCGGGACCTGTATATCGCTGTCGGTACGGACGTCATCGAAAATGCGTCGGCCTACCGGGCCGTGCCGACGCCCGATTCCATCCATACAGTCAACCACATCGCTTTCGCCAGGGAGACGCGGGAAAATGATGAACCGGGCCAGCATGAGAAGACCTACGGCATCCAGGCCAAGGTCATCCGCCTGACGCTGGACAAGTTCTACGAAGACATCAGCTCGACGAAGATACGCGAGAACATCGACCTCAACCGGGACATTTCCAACCTCATCGACGCCGTGGCCCAGAACTTCATTTACGACAACAACCTCTACCTGCGCGAACCAGCGTACAAGCACGTCCTGGAGGCCCGGGAAATCGGCATCGGCTCTTTCAAGCCGCGCGGCGCCGAAAGCCTGTGGCCCATCTGCAGCGCCCTCTGGGATAAGGGCTACCATACGGAGACCGTCGACAGCTACGTCGAAAAGGACTACGTCTGGACGCTGTACATCGACGACGCCAGTCAGGAGCGCAAGATGATCGCCTACGCTGCCGTCCACCGCGTGGGCTCCCGCGATTTGCTGCGCGAGTTCCACGACTCGGCCATTGCCTCGCATATCCGCGATGCCGCCGACGGGGGCATTGCCTGCATCGGCTTTCTCTATGCCGATGATATGGCCGGTATTGCCAATGTCAGCCAGATTATCATTACGGAAATCCTGACGGAGCTCATTGCCCGCGACTACGCCTACGCCGTCTACCATCCCGTCGACCCGGCCGGTTACGAAGAGCCTGTCATCGATGCTCTGCGCCGCCAGGGGTTCGTCAATATTGCGCCGCCGGAAGAGACGCCCATTTATGCGGTCAACATGAAGTCGCCCATCGTCATTTTCCGCGACGTCGAAACGACTATCAAGAACCCCTTCAACAAGAATCCCCGCGTCCGCCGGGCCATCTATGAGGCCCACAACAACCTGTTGTCGGTCATGAATCACATTTATCCGGGCCAGCTCATCCTGTCCTTCAACATGAGCGCCTTTTATAATAAGATCATCAAAAAAGTTGCCGAGATCAACGGCGTTTCCATCGTTGAAGACAAGAAGAAGCGCCGCGGCCCGTATATGACCGTTCCCTTTGGCAAGGCCCTGAGCGACGTCCTCGTGCCCAACACGGTGACCAAGGGCCTGCACATCGACAAGTATTTCGACCGCACTGTCAAGTCTTTTACCATCGCTGAATGTCAGCATTATTCGTCCGTCGACAATCAGGTCAAGACTATCAAGTCCTTCGACAGGCCGGTCATCCTCATCGACGACCTCCTGCACAAAGGCCACCGCATGCGCATGCTGACGCCATACCTGGAACAGAATGGCGTCGAAATCAAGGAAGTCCTGGTCGGCGTCATGACCGGTCAGGCCATGGACATGATGGAAGAAAAGGACATCCGCGCTGAGAGCGCCTATTTCCTGCCCAGCCTGGAAGTCTGGCTCAACGAAAGGGACTGCTATCCCTTCATCGGCGGCGACAGCCTGGATAATGCCCATAACTACAGCGGCTACGGCCGCAATCCGTCGATCAACCTGGTCCTGCCCTATGTCAAACCGGCCTTCATCGGCAAGGGCAACAGCGATGCCGATTATTTATACTCCCTGACGTGCCTGCAGAATGCCGCGTCCATCATGGAAACCCTGCAGGACGTTTACCAGGAAACTTTTGAAAAACGCCTGACCCTGAAGCGGCTCGGCGAAGTCATTACGTACCCGCGCATCCCCGATATCGACATCGGCGTCAAGTTCGATGAGAACATGGACCCGACGCGTTTCATCAAGAACGATATCGAACGGCTCATCCGCCTGCGCTGGGGGGAAGGAGATGGAGAATTTGAATAAATGGATACATGATCTGCCCGGGGAAATCGGAGCCTCTGCCATGCCCCTCGACCGGGCGCCGCAGCTGGCCCGGAAAGCCCGCGTCCACATCGTCGCCTTGGGCGATGTGGGCACGACTATGCTCATCGGCCTGCTCCTGGCCGGCCAGGACGTCATCGATTCGGTCGGCATGTGCGATATTAACGAGAAGAACCTGGCCCGCCTGGAAATGGAGATGAATCAGATACGCTACCCCTTTGCCGGTCAGGACGGCTGTGATGACCCGGTCCTGCCGGCCGTGACTATCGTTCCGGAAGAAGCCGTCTTCGACTGCGATGTCTTCGTTTTCTGTGCCAGCAAGGGCGTACCGCCTGTCGGCGCCGGCGGTGACGTGCGCATGGCCCAGCTCGAAGCCAACCGCAGCCTCGTCGCCCATTATGCAGACCTGGCCCGCCAGGCCGGCTTCGGCGGCCAGGTCTGCATCGTATCGGACCCGGTCGACCCTTTATGCCGCGCCTTTTTGACCGCTTCCGGTCTCCATCCGTCGCAGATCCAGGGCTACGGACTGGGCGTCATGCATGCCCGGGCCTGCTATTATGCGAAAAAAGATCCGCGCTTCGCCCATTATCTGCAAGAAGGCCGCGCCTTCGGACCCCACGGGGCGGACCTGATCATCGCCGACCGCCTCGACGGCTATGACGACGCGCTGTCGAAAGAATTGACGGACCTCGTCGTCCATGCCAACGTAGCCGTCCGCGACTTGGGCTACAAGCCCTACATCGCCCCGGCCCTGTCGTCGGCAGCCTTGTCGATTATCCTGACTTTGCGCGGCCAGTGGCATTATGGCTCAATCTACCTCGGCGATGCGGCGAAAGGTGCTTTCTTCGGCGTCAAGAACCGCGTCGCCGGCGGCTGCGTGACCTATGAAGACGTCTGCGCCTGCCCGGCCCTGTATGAGCGCTGGAAAGGGGCTTATACGGCATTGAGCCGCCTCGTATAGGAAGGGGGCCTTGCCATGTTGTTGGTCGTCAAGGTCGGCTGGGACGAAGCCGGCCATACGGAACGCATCCGGCGCGTCCTCGACCGGGCCCTGGCCGGGCGGACGTATCGCGTCATCGAGAGGGAAAAGGCCTTCTTGCGCTGGTGCGTCCGTACGCCGGCAGAAAAGGAGGGGACGGCCGTCCTCTTTGCCGTCGCCCTGCCCCGGGCCGGCGTCAGTCTGTCTTATGTCCACCTCGTGTCCTGCCTGGTCCGCCACCGTCACTGTTTGGCCGGCTGCCGCGGTGCCGTCCTCGTCGATGGACAGGGGGAGTTTTTTACAAAAAAAATAGGCCGGGAGCTGATTTTCTTTGCCAATCAGGCCGGCTGTATCTTTCCTGGGAAGCCCCTCGTCGAGGCTACGGGCTCGCTCTATAATTTTAATACCCAGGCCAAAATCCAGGGCCTTTCTAATGAAGAAGCCTATGCCGTCAGTGCCGGCCGCCTGGTCAACAAGCTGCTGGCCTTCGTCCGCCCATCCGGGGCAGGGAAGGTCAAAGACGTCGTCGTCATCCACGCCAGCAGCCGCCGCACGTCGAATACACTTCTCCTCTGGGAAATGGTCCGCCGCCATCTGCAGGGAAAGGCCAAGGTCACAGAAATC
>CABQJB010000048.1 GCA_902464195.1 uncultured Megasphaera sp. | reverse complement strand
CGCCAAGACCGTCGTCACGACGGATATGCTCGCCCGGGCGGCCAAACTCCTGGACATTCCGCTCTATGAAGTCCCGGTCGGCTTCAAATATTTCGGCCCCCTCTATACGGATGGCAAGATTGCCTTTTCCGGCGAAGAAAGTGCCGGCGGCTCGTTCATCGCCAAGGACCGCAGTGTCTGGACGACCGATAAGGACGGCATGATCATGTGCCTCCTGGCCGCTGAAATCCGCGCCGTTACGGGCAAGTCGCCTGTCGAATATTACAACGACCTCTGCGAAAAACTGGGACGTCCTTACACCATGCGCAGCGATGCACCGGCGACGCTGGAAGAAAAGGCCAAGATCAGTGCCCTCACTGAAGCCGACGTCACGGAAAAGACCCTGTGCGGCAGCCCCATTACGGCCGTCCTCTCCAAGTCTCCGTACGGTGATTTCGCCATCGGCGGCGTCAAGATCACGACCGATGACGGCTGGGTCGCCGCCCGCCCGTCCGGCACGGAAGACCTGTACAAATTATACGCCGAAAGCTTCGTCTCGCCCGACCAGGCCGGCAAGCTCCTGGAAGAAGGCAAGGCCCTCATCAGCAAGGCGTTGAATAAATAGGCCCTATATATTGCAGTTTGTCGGCAATTCTATCATTTCGTATGCAGACAGTGGAATTCAGTACGTTACCTGTGCTATAATAGGGAAGCATGGAATTTAATAACGAAAAGGAGTGGACAGCTGTGAAAGTTGTAATCACCGTAGTTGGCGTGGACCGCACCGGTATCATCGCCGCCGTCAGCCAAATCATGGCAGAAAATAAAGTCAACATCTTGACGATCAATCAGGTCATTTTAGATGGCATCTTCAACATGGCCATGATTGTGGACATGGATAATTCCGACATTACCTTAGATACCTTACAGGATTTGCTCAAACAGAAGGGCGATGCCCTGGGCGTTGAAATCCGGGCGCAGAACCAGGCTATTTTTGACGCAATGCATCGTGTAGGCTAAGGAGAAATGATATGCTGACAATCCAAGACGTACTTGAAACGAATCAGATGATTCAGAAGAACAACCTTGACGTCCGTACCATTACCATGGGCATCAGTCTCCTCGACTGCTGCGCCAGCGACGGCAAGACGTTGTGCAACAATATTTACGATAAGATTACGAAATACGGTGAACACTTAGTCGAAACGGGGGAAGCCATTTCCCGTGAATACGGCGTGCCCATCATCAATAAGCGCGTCTCTGTGACGCCTATCAGCCTCGTCGCCGGCGCCAGCGACCTGACGAGTTACGTCGACATCGCCCGGACCCTCGACAAGGCAGCCAAAGAAATCGGCATCAATTTCATCGGCGGTTTCTCGGCCCTCGTTGAACGGGGCATGAGCAAGGGTGACCGCATCCTCATCGACTCCATCGCCGAAAGCCTGGCCGTGACCGACCTCGTCTGCAGTTCCGTTGCCGTCGGCTCGACGAAAGCCGGCATCAACATGGATGCCGTCGCTGAAATGGGCCGCGTCTTCAAGGACCTGGCCGAACGGACGAAGGACCAGGATGCCTTAGGCTGTGCCAAACTCGTTGTCTTCTCCAACGCTGTAGAAGACAACCCCTTCATGGCCGGCGCCTTCCACGGCGTCACCAATGGCGATTCGTGCATCAGCGTCGGCGTCAGCGGCCCGGGCGTCGTCAAAGTCGCCCTGGAACAGGTCAAAGGACAGCCTTTTGACGTCGTCGCCGAAACCATCAAGAAGACGGCCTTCAAGATCACCCGCGTCGGCCAGCTCGTCGCCATGGAAGCGTCGAAGCGCCTCAACATGCCTTTCGGCATCATCGACCTGTCCCTGGCTCCGACACCGGCAGTCGGCGACAGCGTCGCATCGATTTTGGAAGAAATGGGCCTGGAAAGCTGCGGTGCCTGCGGTACGACAGCAGCTCTGGCGCTCCTCAACGATGCCGTCAAGAAGGGCGGCCTCATGGCTTCGTCCCGCGTCGGCGGCCTGTCTGGTGCTTTCATCCCTGTCAGTGAAGACAAGGGCATGCTCGAAGCTGTCGGCCGTGGCAGCCTGAGCCTGGAAAAACTGGAAGCCATGACCTGTGTCTGCTCGGTCGGCCTCGACATGATCGCCATTCCCGGCAACACGCCGGCATCGACCATTTCGGCCATCATTGCCGACGAAGCAGCTATCGGCATGATCAACAACAAGACGACAGCCGTCCGCGTCATCCCCGTACCGGGCAAGGACGTCGGCGACAATGTTGAATTCGGCGGCCTCCTTGGCCATTGCCCGATCATCAATGTCAATAAATACAAGTCAGATGAATTCATTGCCCGCGGCGGCCGCATCCCGGCGCCCATGCGCAGTCTGACGAACTGATAGATTAATGGAAAGTAGGCGTGTGTTGTGCTCCAATATGTTGTACCCTTTGTAATTGCATTAGTCGTTTCTTATCTCCTGACGCCGAGCGTCAAGAAACTCGCTATCAAGATCGGCGCCGTGGACCGGCCCAATGCAAGAAAGGTACATACTCATGTTATCCCGCGGCTCGGCGGGCTGGCAATCTATATCGGCTTCATGGCAGCCGTCTTGTTCTGCGTGCCTTTGCAGCATGAACTGGTCGGGATGCTCCTGGGCTGCACGGCTATCGTCGCCGTCGGCATCTGGGACGATATCTGCAACATTCCGGCCAAGGTCAAGCTCGTCGGCCAGATCCTGGCCGCCTGCATCCCCATCGCCTTTGGCATCCAGATCGAATGGCTGACCAATCCTTTTGGTGATATCATCGTCCTGCCGGAAATCATCGCCATTCCCGTGACGATTTTCTGGATCATCGGCTTCACCAATACGGTGAACCTCATCGATGGCCTCGACGGCCTGGCAGCCGGTGTCGCCTTCATCGCATCCATTTCGATGTTCCTCCTGGCCTATAACCTGAACCAGTTCCTGCCGGCCCTGGTCATCGTCTCCATGGCAGGGGCAGCCCTGGGCTTCTTGCAGTACAATTTCAACCCGGCCAAGATCTTCATGGGCGATACGGGCAGTATGCTCCTGGGCTATACCCTGTCCGTCGCCGCTGTCTTAGGCCTGGTCAAGACGGCAGCCACGGTGGCTCTCGTCGTCCCCATCATTGCCCTGGGCCTGCCGATCCTCGATACGATGTTTGCCATCATCCGCCGCAAGATGAGCGGCGTTCCCATCTTCCAGCCTGATAAGGGTCACCTGCATCATCGCCTGCTGGCCCTGGGCATGACACAGAAGCAAGCCGTATTAATAATGTATTTTGTCAGCATGATTCTCGGCATCGTAGCCCTCTTTGTAGCCAACGTGAGCTATAAGACGGGTATCGTGACTGTCCTGGTCGTTCTTGCCGTCATCATTTATTCGGCAAAACGCATTGGCATATTGCGCAAATCAACGACCGATTCTACCCACAAACAGTAGTGGGTGGAATCGGTTGTCTTATAAGGAGGTTTTTTGATTATGATCAAGGTAATGACTGTATTCGGTACGCGGCCGGAAGCCATCAAGATGGCCCCTGTCGTACTGGAATTGCAGAAACATGCCGACCAGATCCAGACCATCGTCGCCGTTACGGCCCAGCACCGTCAGATGCTCGACCAGGTACTGGATCTCTTCCAGATTACACCGGACTATGACCTGGATATCATGTCCCAGGGGCAGACGCTGTACGATATTACGACCAAGTCCCTCATGGGCCTGAAAGACGTCCTGGCCAAGGAAAAGCCTGACCTGGTACTGGTCCATGGCGACACGACGACGACCTTTGCCGGTGCCCTGGCTTCGTACTATCAGCAGGTCCCGGTAGGCCACGTCGAAGCCGGTCTGCGGACAGGGGACATCTATTCGCCCTTTCCGGAAGAAATGAACCGCAAGCTGACCGGTGCCATCGCAGCCATCCACTTCGCACCGACGGCAACGGCCAAGGCCAACCTGCTCAAGGAAAACGTGAACCCTTCTCATATCTATGTGACAGGGAATACCGTCATCGACGCCTTGATGACGACTGTCGCCGGCGACTATGATTTCGGCGACGACTTGAAGGATGTCGATTTCCATAACCACCGGGTCATCCTCCTGACGACGCACCGCCGGGAAAACCTGGGCGAACCGATGCGCCACATCTATAAGGCCCTGCGCCGCATCATCGAAGAGATCCCCGATACGGAAATCGTTTTTCCCGTCCACCGCAATCCGCTGGTGCGCAAAGTCGTCGAAGAGGAACTGGCCGGCGTCGACCGCATCCACCTCATCGACCCCATGGAATATGAACCCTTTGCCAATCTCATGAGCCTGAGCAGCCTGGTCCTGACTGACTCCGGCGGCATCCAGGAAGAAGCGCCGTCTCTCGGTAAGCCCGTCCTGGTCCTGCGCAATACGACGGAACGACCGGAAGCTGTCGAAGCCGGCACGGTACGCCTCATCGGCACCGATAAAGACGTCGTCTACGCTGAAACGAAGCGCCTCCTGACTGACCAGGCCGCCTATGATGCCATGAGCAACGCCGTCAATCCCTATGGCGACGGCAAGGCTTCACAGCGCATCGTCCAGGCCATTCTCCATGTCTTTGCCGGGGAAGAGGCCGTTCCGGCTGATTTCAGCCGCTAAGAATTATCTGTGGCTATACTGAGAATTGTTTTTAGCTATAACGTTTAATTTTCTTAAAAATGATATTGCTTTTCCAGATTTTCCGTGCTAAAATAAGCGAATAATCGTTGCTGGCAGTATATAGATACTATGCCTGACGGTTATGGAAAACTGCCATCGCCCGAGCAGGAGTGTATGTAGTATGAGACATCATGATGATTCTCACGATGACAAATTAAATCACATGAGGCTTTGGGATATTGTTGTCATAGCTGGTTCCTTAGGCCTGTCTCTCTTCGTCTGCATCTGTGTCGGCGTCGCCATTGGGCGCTTCATCGACGTCCATGCCGGGACGTCGCCGTGGGGGCTGATCCTTTTTTCCCTCATCGGTGCCATCTCCGGGTTCTGGACCTTGTATAAGAAAGCCTTGTCCTATCAGCAGGATGAGGCGCGCCATGGCCGGCATCTGCGCAAGTGAATGTCACGGAGGATAGTCTATGGAAGCATTTTATGCCTATGTCAAGGCAACCATATACAAGCTCATTGGTTTTACGTGTATCGTCACGGCCGTCCTTTTTCTGGGAGGCTGGTGGCAGTACATAAGTGGCTGGTGTATCGGCAGCGGCTTGAACATCGTTTATTTCTTCATGCTCAGCAGCCGTTCGGTACGGGCCTTAAAATTGCCGCCCGGGCAGGCGGCGTCATTCATCCGCGGCGGTGCCGTGCTCCGGCTGGTCTTCATCTGCCTGGCCGTCATCGTCATCCTGCAGTTCCCGTCCATTTCCCTGGGGGCTGCCGTGGCCGGTATCTTTTCGTACCGCGTCCTCGTCTTCGCAGATGTACTGACTGCGCGCCTCAGACGGTAAAGGAAAGGAGGTATTGCGTATGGAATTACATGCAGGGCATCATATGGTCGTTCAGCTCCTGGGTCTGAATGTCAACCTGGATACGCTCATGATGACCTGGCTGGTCGCAGCTTTAGTCATCATCGTCACTGTCGCTGCGACAAGGGGTCGGTCCCTCGTCCCGTCAGGACTTCAGAACGCCATGGAAATCGTCATCGAAGCACTGCTCGATCAGTTCCGGGAAACCTTGGGGCCGAAATACGGCCAGGTCGTCTCGGTCTTGCTGACGATGTTCCTGTTCATCCTCTTCGCCAACGAATTGGGCATGCTGCCGAATCCGCACGTCCTGGCTTCGCCGACGAATGACTTGAATACGACTGTCGCCCTGGCACTGGTTTCTTCCTTTATGGTCCACTTCATGGCCTTGAAGAACCAGGGGTTCAAAAAGCATTTCAAGCACTTCTTCAAGCCCTTCGCGCCGTTTGTCATCATCAATCTGATGGAAGAAATCACCAAGCCTTTGACCTTGGCCTTCCGTCTCTTTGGTAACATCCTGGCAGGGGAAATCCTCTTGGAAGTCCTGTACTTCCTCGTGCCTGTCGCCGTCCCGATGATCTGGCTGCTCTTCAGTTTCGTCATCGGCCTCATCCAGGCATTCATCTTCACCATTCTGACTACATCGTATCTGGCTCCGTCCTTTACGGAAGACTAAGAAAGCTCAGATACCGTTACAATTTAGGAGGTTATTTACTATGGAAAAAGCTCTCGTATTGGCATTATCTGCATTTGGTGCATGCTTAGGTATTGGTTTGGCAGCTCTCGGCGCTGCTATCGGTGACGGCCATGCCGCATCGAAGATGCTCGAAGGCACGGCCCGCCAGCCGGAAATGGGCGGCAAACTCCTGGTCAACATGCTTATCTCCATCGGCCTGATCGAATCCATGCCGATTATCGCAGCTGTCATCGCTATCGTATTGGTCTTCGCCAATCCGTTCGTCAGCCTGCTCTAATCCGAAGATTCTAATATACAGCCGGGGAGGGAAGTACATTGGTTAGTATTAATGGTACCTTGCTGTTCCAGTTCATCAACTTCTTCGTGTTAGTTGCCATTCTGGCAAAGTTCGCTTATAAACCGCTGCTCAAAGTCCTGGAAGACCGCCGCAACAAGATCGCGTCGGACCTCGATAACGCAGCCAAAGCCCGGGAAACGGCTGAAAAGATGAAAGCCGACTATGAAGCCCAGATCCGCGACGCCCGTGCTGAAGCCCAGGCCATTGTCGACAAAGCTGTCAAGCAGGCCGACAAAGAAGCCCAGGCCCAGCTGGAAGCCATCCGCGCCCAGATCGCCCGGGAAAAACAGATCGCCCAGACGGAAATCGCCAACGAACGGGAAGCGGCTATCCGGGAAATGCGTAATGAAGTAGTCACACTGTCGATGGCTGTGGCAGAAAAACTGCTCCAGAAAAACATGGATCCTGACATGAATGCCAAACTGGTAGCCGATTGCATCGACCAGCTCCAGACGCACCGCGTAAAGGGGAACTGATCTTATGATACCCGAAACGATCTATAGCAAATACAGCCAGGCGATGTTCGACATCGCCAGCGAACAGAAGAAGCTTACCGAGTTCGGAACAGAACTGAAAGGCGTGCGGGACACGTTCCAGGAAAATCCCGATTTATGGAAATTCCTGAATCATCCCCTCGTACCGCCGCAGTCTAAAAAAGACACACTTGCAAAGATTTTCAAGGACAGCCTATCGCCGATCGTCCTGCAGTTCATGTACGTCATGATCGACCGGCGCCGGGAAGCGGCCCTCTTGCTTGCCATTGACGGGTTCATCGATTTGGCCCGCAAGGCCCAGCACATCGAAGTGGCCAAGATCCGCGTCGTCAAACCGCTGTCCAAGAAAGAAGAAACGAAACTGGTTGCCAGCCTGGAAGCCATGACGGGGCAGCACATCGAACCGCTGTACTACGTCGACCCGTCGCTCATCGGCGGCATGGTCATCCAGATCGGCGACAAACTAATAGACGGCAGCCTCCGGCGGCAGCTGCGCGATATGCAGCATAAACTGCTCCAGGCTGACGTGACGAATGGGGTGACGGACGAATAATGAAAATGAAGCCAGAAGAAATAACGGCTATAATCAAGAAACAAATCGAAGATTATAATGTGGAAATGAATGTCGACGACGTCGGCACCGTTCTGGAAGTCGGGGACGGCATTGCCCACATTTACGGTTTGGACAAAGCCATGTCCGGGGAATTGCTGGAACTGCCTCACGGCGTTTACGGCATGGCCCTGAACCTGGAAGAAGACAACGTCGGTGCCGTACTGCTCGGCGATGACGCCCTCATCAAGGAAGGCGACACCGTCCGCCGTACAGGCCGCGTCATGCGTGTCCCTGTAGGCAAAGCTATGGTCGGCCGCGTTGTCAACCCCCTGGGGATGCCTATTGATGGCAAAGGGGAAATCAAGACCAAAGATTCACGCCTCATCGAAGTCAAGGCTTTCGGCATCGCCGACCGCCAGCCGGTCAAGGTACCGCTCCAGACAGGCCTCAAGGCTATCGACTCGATGGTCCCTATCGGCCGTGGCCAGCGTGAACTCATCATCGGTGACCGTGGTACCGGCAAGACGGCCATCGCCATCGATACTATCCTGAATCAGAAAGACACAGGCGTCATCTGCGTCTACGTCGCTATCGGCCAGAAGGCTTCGACCGTTGCCCGCGTTGTCCGGACCCTGGAAGAACACGGCGCTATGGCCTATACCATCGTCGTCGCCGCAACCGCTTCCGACGGCGCACCGCTCCAGTACCTGGCCCCGTATTCCGGCGTTTCCATGGCCGAATACTTCATGCTCCAGGGCAAGGACTGCCTCTGCGTCTATGATGACTTGTCCAAACACGCGCAGGCATACCGCGCCATGAGTCTGCTCCTCCGTCGTCCGCCAGGACGTGAAGCATACCCGGGCGACGTATTCTACTTACATTCCCGTCTCCTCGAACGCGCTGCTAAATTGTCCGACGACCTCGGCGGCGGCTCGATTACGGCCCTGCCGATCATCGAAACCCTGGCCGGTGACTTGTCGGCTTATATCCCGACTAACGTCATTTCCATTACTGACGGCCAGATCTTCCTGGAAACAGAAGCCTTCAACTCCGGGATCCGCCCGGCTATCAACGTCGGCCTGTCCGTTTCCCGTGTCGGCGGTTCGGCCCAGATCAAGGCCATGAAGAAAATCGCCGGTACCCTCCGCCTGAGCCTGGCTCAGTACCGCGAACTGGCCGCTTTTGCCCAGTTCGGTTCCGACCTCGATAAGAGCACGAAAGCCCAGATCGATGCCGGCGAACGGACGATGCAGCTCCTCATCCAGCCGCAGTATCAGCCGATGCCCGTCGAAGACCAGGTCATGCAGATTTACCTGGCCGTCAAGAACTACCTCATGCCCGTACAGGTTGAAGAAGTCTCTCAGTTTGCTGATGGCTTCATCAAGTTCATGCACAGCAACTATCCCGAAGTCGGCGAAAGCATCAAATCGACGAAGGAACTCGGCAAAGACGCAGAAGCTACGCTGCAGAAGGCTATCGCTGAATACACCAAGCAGTACGGCGCTTCTCACGAACTGATCAAAGAGGAGGAATAAGCTATGCCGAGTGCACGCGAAATAAACAGACGTATTAAATCCGTCACCAATACCCAGCAGATCACTAAGGCCATGAAGATGGTTTCCTCCGTACGACTGCGCCGTGCACAGGATCGGGCCGTGGCTACCGCCCCGTATACTGAAAAGATGGAAGGCATGCTGCAGCGTTTGTCTGCGGCTTCGCCCGATGCGGGCAATGCCTTGTTCACGCCTCATGATTCGGTCAAGAAGACGTGCTACATCATTATCGGTTCGGATAAAGGGCTGGCCGGTGCTTTCAATTCCAATGTCAACAAGGCTATCGTGTCGGTCCTCAAGGACAAGCCCCGCGACGCATCGATGCTCCTGGTCGCAGGCCGCAAGCCCATCGAGTATCTCAAGCACCTCCACCTTGTACCGGAAAAGAAGTGGTCCGGTTTTTCCGACAAGCCCCAGTTCAGCCATGCCCAGCAGATAGCCCACTTGGCGACGCAGAAGTTCCTCGATGGCGAAGTCGACGAAGTCTACGTCATTTATACGCACTTCAAGTCGGCCCTGTCCCAGGACACGCGCATCGTCAAGATGCTGCCCATTACCCAGAAGGAAGGCCAGCAGGAAGGGGGACCGCGGGAAGAATACCTCTTCGCGCCGGATCCGAAGCTCGTCCTCGACGCCTTGCTGCCGCAGTATCTGGATCTGTTCATTTACAACAGCCTCCTTCAGTCCGCTGCCAGTGAACTCGGTGCCCGTATGACGGCCATGACGTCGGCTACGGACAACGCAGGCGAACTGATCGACAAATTGACTGTTACCTACAATAAAGTCCGTCAGGCTGGTATCACCAACGAATTGACGGAAATTGTCAGCGGCGCCAACGCTTTGCAGTAAGCCGCCTGGCGATCATTCTGAAAGAGAGGAGTACCTCTTCATGAGTAATAATATTGGGAAAGTAGTCCAGGTCATCGGCCCGGTCGTCGACGTGCGGTTTGCCTCGGAAGCAGACTTGCCCGCCATTTACAACGCCATCCATATCACCGGTGGCGAAGGCGACCAGAAGATCGACCTGGTTGTAGAAGTCATGCAGCATTTGGGCGACGACGTCGTCCGCTGCGTCGCCATGGACTCGACGGACGGCCTCGTCCGCGGCATGGCAGCTGAAAATACGGGCGGCCCCATCAAGGTCCCCGTCGGCAAAGGTGTCCTCGGCCGTATCTTCAACGTCCTCGGCCAGACTGTCGACAAAGTCGACGCCAAAGTCGAAGCCGATGATTACTGGCCGATCCATCGTCCGGTCCCGAAATTCCAGGACCAGGCGACGGAAACGGAAATCTTTGAAACGGGGATCAAAGTCGTCGACCTCATCTGCCCTTATGCCAAAGGCGGCAAAATCGGCCTCTTCGGCGGCGCTGGTGTTGGCAAGACCGTCCTCATCATGGAACTCATCCATAACGTCGCTACCGGCCACGGCGGCTATTCCGTCTTCACCGGCGTCGGTGAACGTACGCGTGAAGGCAATGACCTTTGGAACGAAATGAAGGAATCCGGCGTCATCGACAAGACGGCCCTCGTCTACGGCCAGATGAACGAACCGCCTGGAGCTCGTATGCGCGTCGGCCTGACCGGTCTGACCATGGCAGAATACTTCCGCGATAAAGAACACAAGGACGTATTGCTGTTCATCGACAACATCTTCCGTTTCATCCAGGCTGGCTCCGAAGTTTCGGCTCTGCTCGGCCGTATCCCGTCGGCCGTTGGCTACCAGCCGACCCTGGGCACCGACGTCGGCGCCCTGCAGGAACGCATTACGTCGACCAAAGACGGGTCCATCACGTCGGTCCAGGCTGTCTATGTCCCGGCCGATGACTTGACTGACCCGGCTCCGGCAGCTACCTTCGCCCACTTGGATGCGACGACCGTCCTGGCCCGTGAAATCGCCGAACTGGGCATCTACCCGGCCGTCGATCCCCTCGATTCGACGTCGCGTATCCTCGACCCCCACGTCATCGGCGATGACCATTACAACACGGCCCGTGCCGTCCAGGAAATCCTCCAGAAGTACAAAGACCTGCAGGATATCATCGCCATCCTGGGCATCGACGAACTGTCCGAAGAAGATAAGCTGACCGTTGCCCGTGCCCGTAAGGTACAGCGTTTCCTCAGCCAGCCCTTCGCCGTCGCCGAACAGTTCACCGGTCAGAAAGGCCGCTATGTACCGCTGAAAGAAACGATCGAAGGCTTCAAGGAAATCTTGTCCGGCAAATGCGACGACATGCCTGAACAGGCATTCTACATGGTCGGCAACATCGACGAAGCCTATGAAAAGGCCAAGACACTGAAAGGGGAATAGTCTATGGCAGAAGCAGGAAAGACCCTCCATCTGGAAGTCATTACACCCGATGCTGCCGTACTCCATGAAGACGTGGATTTCGTCCTCGTCCGCGCCCTGGACGGCGATCTGGGCATCATGCCCAACCATGCGCCGCTCATCGCGTCCCTGTCGATCTGGCCCCTGTGCTATGATAAAGGCGGAAAGCGCCAGTGCGTCACCGTCGCTTCGGGCTTCCTGGAAGTCCACGGCAACACGGTCACAGTCATCACGCCAGCTTCGGAAAAACCGGAAGACATCGACGTCGACCGCGCCAAAGCGGCAGAAAAACGCGCTGAAGAACGCCTGGCTGCACACGCTGCCGACCTCGACGTGACCCGCGCCGAAGCGGCCCTGCAAAGAGCCCTGCGCCGCCTGGACGTCGCCGAAAAATACGGCAAGCAATAATTAAATATTAGTGGTTCGTTGCTAGTTGTTCGCAGCTAGTAAGGACCATTGCCATGAAAAAGGGACTGTCGACAAAGACAGTCCCTTTTTAACCCCTGACCC
>CABQJB010000047.1 GCA_902464195.1 uncultured Megasphaera sp. | reverse complement strand
GGCCATGGGCCGTGTATTTTTTGTGGCCTGCGGACCACGCTCTTTTTTCATCGCCTGGCTGCGATACCGTAGGGGCCGTCCCAACGGGCGGCCCGCGTGAATTCTGTGCATATCCGGAATTTATGATGGACGGTGCATGGTCGTAATACAATCATGAGTCTGTCGCGGCGGGACGCCGCATCTGATTCGGCGTCGATGAACGATGAACGGCCTACGACGAACGACATCGCCGATGGCGATGAGTTCCGGCCTGCGGTCTGCGAACTGCGGCCTGCGTTATTATCAAGTCCGCTCGTATATGATATAATTAATTCTATAGTTGAATTATACAAGGAAGGTGGTTCGGTGAGTCGTATGGATCGGGATTTTGTGGTGTCGCAATTTACGCGGTATGTCCAGGGCTTTGACCAGGAGGAAGAAGGGGTCAGGCTGAAGTATGCTCATTCTTTGCGGGTGAGCAGGTTGTGTGAACAGATCGCCCTGAGTCTGGATTTATCTCAGGATGATGTGGATTTGGCCTGGCTCATCGGTGTTCTCCACGATATTGGCCGCTTTGAGCAGCTGCGGGAGTATCATACGTTCGTCGATTATCGGTCCATGGACCATGCCAAATACGGGGCGCATTACTTATTTGCTGACGGGCATATCCGCGATTTCCTGGACGATATGAGCCAAGACGATGTGATTTGTATGGCTATTGACCAGCATAATGTCTATCAGCTTCGCCGTGATTTGACGCCGCGGCAGCAGCTCTTTTGCCAGCTCATCCGTGATGCCGACAAAATCGATATTTTCCGGGTCTACGTTATGTATATGCGCCAGAAGAAGAATATCTGGAATGTCGACTGGTCTGACTTTGAAAACCAGCCTATTTCTGATGTCGTCATGGCTCAGGCACGCCAGGGGAAATTGGTGCGGACGCAGGATAAGAAGACTTTTATGGACTTTTATGTCGGTGCGCTCTGTCTCTATTTTGATTTAGTCTATCCCCGGAGCCGGCAGCTGGCGCGGGAACAGGGCTATCTTGATAGGCTCCTCGATTTCCATTCGCAGAATGTCGATAGTGAAGGGAAATTGGATGAAATCCGCCGTTTAATCCGCAAGGACGAAGAGTTGCCCTGCCCATCATTTATTGATACAATGTATAAAAGAATTCAATAAAAAATTGATATATGGGGGCTTAAAATTATGGAAATATTGATTACTGGCGGTGCCGGGTTCATTGGGTCACATATTTTGGCACAGCTCCAGGGACGGCGCGATATGGACGTCGTCGTGTTTGACAATTTGTCCAGCGGATCCAAAGAACATGTACCGGCCGGGATGGAGCTGGTAGAAGGTGACGTCTGCGATGAAGCGGCCGTAGATGCCCTTTTTGCCGACCACCACTTTGATGCCGTCGTCCATTTGGCGGCCCAGACGATGGTCCCTTTTTCGGTCGACCATCCGGTCGAAGACTGCCAAGTCAATTTGGAAGGCGTCCTCCATGTGCTGGAAGCCTGCCGGAGCCATGGCACCGGGCACATCCTCTTTTCATCCAGTGCGGCTGTCTATGGCGATAATTTGGATATCCCCCTGAAGGAAACGGAACGGCTCGTACCGACGTCACCGTATGGTATCACTAAGATGACGACGGAACATTACCTGCGGGTCTATCATGAATTGTATGGCATGGATGCGACGGTCTTCCGCTTTGCCAACGTCTATGGCGAACGACAGGGCGAAAAGGGTGAAGGCGGCGTCGTCAGCATTTTCTGCAAGCTCTTGTCCCAGCATCAGGGGATTACGGTCTTCGGCGACGGCAATCAGACCCGCGATTTCGTCTATGCCGGTGACATCGCTCAGGCCATCATCCGGGCGCTGCCGCTCAAAGGCTATCACACGATGAATGTGTCGACCGGACAGGAAACGAGTATCAACGCTTTGATCCGCAGTTTTGAAAAAGCCGTCGGCTATACGGTCCCCGTCCAGTATACGGCGCCCAGGACGGGCGACATCCTGCGGTCGGTCCTCAGCAATGAGGCTTTGAAGAGAGATTTAGGTTTTGTGCCGGAAATGGATTTGGAAGAAGGAATCCGCCGGACCTATGAATGGTATCGCAGCCAATGGACAAAGTAAGGCGTTATTGCCTTGACAGGCTTCCCAAAACATGACACAATTAATTAGATATGCCTATATACATTTATATACAGGAGGGGTAGCCTATGGCAGATGATCGCATCATTACGGCTTTGGACGTCCATTCCTTGGACGATATGAAGAAGCTCGTTGAAACCCTTGGCGACAGTGTTTCTTTTTATAAAGTCGGGATGGAACTCTTTTACAGTGCCGGTCCCGATGCAGTACGGTATTTGAAGGACCAGGGGAAACATGTTTTCCTCGATTTGAAGGTCCACGATATTCCCAATACGGTGGCCCAGAGCATCCGTGCCCTGACCCGTCTCGGCGCTGACCTCATGACGCTGCACGGCACAGGCGGCCGGGCTATGATGGAAGCGGCAGCCGAAGCCGTCCGCGATGAAGCGGCCAAATTGAATATTGAACGGCCGCGCCTGCTGGCCGTAACGGTCCTGACCAGCATCGACGAAGACGCCTGGAAGGAAATCGGCGGCAAGTACAGCATTGCCGAATCGGTTAAGAATCTGGCAAAACTGGCCAAGGAATCCGGTATCGACGGCACTGTTTCTTCGCCGTATGAAGCCAGGGAAATCCGGGAAATGAATGGTCCCGATTTCCTCATCGTCACGCCGGGCATCCGTCCGACTTTTGCCGTAGCCAATGACCAGAAGCGGTTCACGACGCCATCTCAGGCTTTGCGCGACGGGGCATCTCATTTAGTCATCGGCCGTCCGATTACCAAGGCCGCCGATCCCAAGGAAGCAGCCCAAAAGATTTTAGCAGAAATTCAGGGGGTATAATCAATTATGATGACAGAAGCAGAAGTAAGACAGTTGTTAGTAGACACCAAGGCCGTCCTCGAAGGCCATTTCCTTTTGACGTCGGGCCTGCACAGCCCGCTGTACGTTGAAAAATTCAACGTCCTCCAGCATCCGGAATATACGGAAAAGCTCTGCAAGGAATTGGCAGAACGTTTCAAGGACCAGAACGTCCAGACCGTCATGGGTCCTATGACCGGCGGCATCCTGTTGGCTCATGAAGTCGGCAAGGCACTCGGTACGCGGGCTATCTTCACGGAACGTGAAAAGGGCGTCATGACCTTGCGCCGCGGTTTCCACATCGAACCGGGTGAACGCGTCCTCATCGTCGAAGATATCGTCACGACTGGCGGTTCCGTCCAGGAAGTCGTCAATGTCGTCAAGAAAGCCGGCGGCGTTATCGTCGGTGTCGGTCTCCTCGTCGACCGCAGCGGCGGTAAAGCTGAATTCGGCGTACCGAAAGATAAAGTCCAGGCTCTCCTGCATTTGACCGTCCCGACGTACAAACCGGAAGAATGCCCGCTCTGCAAACAGGGCATCCCCATGACCGAACGGGGCAGCCACCATCTGAAATAATCTGGGTCAGGAGATGTTTTGTTCATGGAAATGTTATCGGCCATAGCACCTTTCTTCGTGGCTGGCCTGCTGGGGACGGTGTTCGCCCGTTTTACGGGCATCAATATGAGCATGTGCGTCCTCCTCATGTTCTTGTACATGGGAGCCAAGCCCGTCGAATGTATTGCTGCTATGTTGATGTTTAATGTCTTTACGTATTTTACGGTGTACTCTCAGCTTCATGTCATGAAGATCAAGAGTTTCACCTTTTTCCCCGGCGTGCGCCTGGCCATCCCGATTTTGATTACCATCGCCCTGGCTGCGCTCAATCCTTTCATCGGCATCGTCTTTTTCGTTTTTACCTTCCTCATGGAAATCTTCGCCAAGATTTATAAGGAAATGGATGCCAAGACGCGTCCGACAAAAGGGAAAATCGGCCAGATGGTCGTCATCGCCGCTGTTTTGGTGACGATTGGCACGGCCCTCGTCCAGTTCATCCCGGAAAATTACTACTACATCGTCGGCGGCGTGACTATCTTGATTTACGCCTTCGTCATGTGGCGGACGGGAGACCGCCGCAAGGGAACGGCCTGGTGGGATAAGATGCTCTACGCATCGACCTTCCTCACCGGCCTGAGCGGCATCGACGGGACCGATTGGCTTACGGCAATGCGCCGCAATCCCGAATCGGTGTTGTCCAAATGCTACCCCATCGTCATCAACGGGGCCATGATCATCGGCCTGCTGGCGTCGTATGCCATGTACCAGTATTTCTCGCTGGGCGCCCTGTTCGCTACTATCGGCTCGGCCGTCGGCATCCGCCTGTTCGGCTTGTATGAACATAAAGAAAAAGGAAGCTTCTCGTACCTCACCCTGGGCATTGCCGTCCTGGCAGCCCTGGTGTTCATGATCATCCAGCCCGTACCGACGGGATTCCCCGTCGTGCCCATGGCCGACCAGACGGGATTCTTTGATTTTTAGTTTTGTAAAAAAGCGCTGTCTTTTATGGCAGCGCTTTTTTTGTAAGGCTCCCTTTATAGGGGAGCTGGCCGCCGGAGGCGGTCTGAGAGGTTGTTTTTTTTCGGAAAACGGCGAGCAACCCCTCAGTCAGCGTTATTCCCAGGATTCAGGCGGGCCGCCCATCCTCAGCTGTCCGTTCTGGCAATCGTCCTGCACCTCCCGCTGGTCGGCACCTGACGAGCCAGAAAGGCTTGGGACGGCCCCTACAGTGGCGGACTGCGACCTGCGTTCTTTTAAATATTAGCAGGAAAACGGCGGGCTTTGTCGAATATATTATATATATCCTTATTTACGACTCGTTTTTTGTTTTGGATAAAGGGGGGATCCCTTATGAAGAAGAGTATTATCTTAGCGATGGTCGTGGCGGCTTTGGCTTGCGGGCCGGCCTGGGCCTATGATGAAGGCCCGATTATGGGACCGTATACGTCGATTCCGGGGCTGACGGCGGTACAGCAGTGCCAGCTGACTGTGGCCGGCAAGGTCATGGACCCGGCCGATGGGGCTGTATTGCAGGAAAACAATGTGGTCATGATTCCCTTGCGGAAGGTGGCGGAGCAGCTCGGTTATACCGTGACCTGGGATCCTGACGACCAGAGCGTCCGCGTCGAAATGAATATCGCCTATATCATCGTCAAACCCGGTGAAGACTGGTACGAACGGATCGGGACGATCAAGAAGGTCAACTTGAACCATATCTTCCAGTACGGTGCCGGCCCGGTCAATGTCAACGGCACGATGTACGTTCCGGCACAGCTGTTCGAGGCTTTTTACAACAGCGTCACCATTACGCCCCAGGCCGTGACCATTACGCCAGCCTCGACGGATTGAAGTCGTGAAAAAACTGCTTGACTTTATAGGCCCTGGCCGATACAATATATAGAAGAATATGTGGCAGTCCCGTGAGGCTGTACGATTCTCATACTTTCAGATTGTACCTTTAATATAGTCCGGAGAGGCTAAAAAGGGACATATTTTGCCATGCTTATAATATGACCTTTGCCCTGCGGCAGAGGTCTTTTTTTTACAAGGAGGATTCGATGGTTAGTATACAGGGCAAAAGCCTGTTGGGGCTCCAGGGAGTACCGAAAGAAGAAATTGAATTGATACTGCAGGTAGCTAAGAAGATGAAAGCCGTCGTCAACAGCGGAAATAAGAAATTATCCCTGCTCAAAGGGAAATCGGTGGTCAACATGTTCTGGGAACCAAGTACGCGTACGCGTGGCTCCTTTGAAATGGCTGCCAAGTATCTCGGCGCCGATGTCATCAACTTCACGCCGCGGGGAAGCTCCATCCAGAAAGGCGAAAGTTTCCGCGATACCCTGCTGACGGTAACGGCCATGGGTGTCGATGCCATCGTCATGCGTCAGAAACAGGAAGGTTCGCCTTGGTTTGCCGACCGCTGCGTCGATCCGATTATCATCAACGCCGGTGATGGTGCCCACGAACATCCGACGCAGGGTCTCCTCGACATGTTCACCATTCAGGAAGTCAAAGGCCATATCGACGGCTTGAAGGTCGTCATCGTCGGCGATATCGACCACGGCCGCGTCGCCCGCTCCAATATCTACGGCCTCAAGACCATGGGCGCTGACGTCCACCTCGTCGGCCCGCGGACACTGCTCCAGCCGGAATTGGAAGCCATGGGCGTCAAAGTCCACTACGACTTGAAGGAAGCCATCCAGGATGCAGACGTCATCAACGTCCTGCGCATCCAGAAAGAACGCCAGGGCATCGGCTTCTTTCCCAGCGCCGGTGAATACAATTCGCTCTTCGGTATCAACCGCGACCGCCTCAAGTGGGCTAAAGACGACGTCCTCGTCCTTCATCCGGGTCCCATGAACCGGGGCATCGAAATCGAACCGGATACATGTTACAGCGAATTTTCTTCGATTCAGGAACAGGTCAAGAACGGCGTATCCGTTCGTATGGCCGTATTATATCTGACAATTATGGGAGGCGATGACGTTGACACTACTCGTTAAAGGCGGCAGAGTCGTAAATCCGGCCATGCAGCAGGATGAAATTTGTGACATTCTCATTGAAAATGGTAAAATTAAGGAAGTCGGAGCCAATCTGAGCGCTGACGGCGCCGAAATCTTCGACGCATCGGGCCTCGTCGTAGCACCGGGCTTCATCGATATGCACGTCCATCTCCGCCAGCCCGGCCAGTCCGGCAAGGAAACGATTGAAACGGGGACGAAGGCCGCTGCTGCCGGCGGCATCACCCGCGTTGCGACCATGCCGAATACCAAACCGGTCATCGATTCGGCCATCATCGTCGACGGCATGAAGTATAAGATCGAACGGGAAGCCAAAGTCAAAGTCGAAATCATCGGCGCCATCTCCAAGGGCCTCCAGGGCCAGGAACTGGCCGCTATGGGTGCCATGGCCAAAGAAGGCGTCGCCGCTTTCTCCGATGACGGCCGTTACGTCGAAAACTGCGACTTCATGCGCAAAGCCATGGAATATGCCAGCATGTTCCATAAGGTCATCATCGACCACTGCGAAGAACAGAGCCTCGTCGAAGGCGGCAACATGCATGAAGGCGTCGTTTCCAACGAACTGGGCATCAAAGGCCGTCCGGCTGTCGCCGAAGACATTGCCGTCGCCCGCGATATTTTCCTGGCCGAAGCGACACATACGCCGGTCCACATCGCCCACATCAGCACCAAGAACGCTGTCGAACTGGTCCGCCAGGCCAAGAAGCGTGGCGTCCAGGTCACAGCAGAAGTCACGCCGCAGCACCTCATCCTGACTGATGAAGCCCTGCGCACCTTTGAAACACGGTATAAAGTCAACCCGCCGATCCGCTCGGAAGAACACCGTGCAGCCTGCGTCGCCGGTTTGCAGGATGGCACCATCGATGCCGTCGTCACCGACCACGCACCGCATGAATGGGAAGAAAAGGACCAGGAATTCAACCTGGCTCCCAGCGGCTTCGTCGGCTTGGAAACGAGCGTCGGCGCCATGCTGACTTATATGTATCATACGGGTCATATCGACCTCATGACCCTGGTCAATGCCATGTCGACGGCACAGGCCAAGATCCTCGGCCTCGACGCCGGCGTCATCGCACCGGGCAAGGATGCCGATTTGACCGTACTCGATCTCGATAAAGAATGGACGGTAGATTCCTCGAAATTCTATTCCAAGGGAAAAGCGTCGCCTTTCGATGAAATGATTTTCAAAGGCAAGGCCGCAGCTACCATCGTCAATGGTAAAATTGTAATGAAAAACGGGGAGGTTTTATAATGAAAGGTGTCCTCATATTAGAGAACGGACAGAAGTTTTATGGCAACATGCTGATGGATGAACCAGCTGTCGGCGAAGTTGTCTTCAATACGGGCATGACAGGCTATCAGGAAACGTTCACCGATCCGTCCTATGCCGGTCAGATCATTACCATGACCTACCCGCTCATCGGTAACTATGGTTTGTTCCACGAAATCGAACAGGCCGACCGTCCCTATGCTGCCGGCTTCGTTGTCAGTGAGCTTTGTGAAGAACCGAGCAACTGGCAGAACGAAGGCAAGCTGTCTACCTTTATTATGACACACCACATCCCCTGCCTCTACGGCGTCGATACGCGTGCCATTACGCGGGCCATCCGAAGCCAGGGCGTCATGAAAGGCGTCATCGTGCCGGAAACGATGGAAGAAAGCGCTATCAAGGAACTCTTCGATACACCGCTGGAAACACAGCTCGTCCGCCGCGTCACGACGCGTGAAATCAAGCACATGGGCGATGGCCGCTTCCACGTCGCCGTCATGGATTACGGCGCCAAAGCCAACATCCTGCGCGAACTGGTCAACAGCGACTGCCGCCTGACCATTTTCCCGGCGGAAACCAAGGCCGAAGAAGTCCTGGCCGTCAATCCGGACGGTATCTTCCTGAGCAACGGCCCTGGCGACCCGAAAGACGTCCCGTACATCGTCGAAGAAGTCAAGAAGATGATCGGCAAGAAACCGATTTTCGGCATCTGCCTGGGTCTCCAGATGCTCGGTCTGGCCCTGGGCGGCAAGAGCCGCAAGCTGGCTTTCGGTCACCGCGGTGCCAACCATCCGGTCAAGGATATCCGTACGGGCCGCGTCTACATCACGTCCCAGAACCACGGCTATGTCATCGACGAAACATCCCTGCCCGATGACGTCGTCATCACTCATCGCAACCTCCACGACAACACCCTCGAAGGTTTTGAAGTCCCGTCCAAGAAGATCATGTGCGTCCAGTACCATCCGGAAGCTTCGCCGGGACCGACTGATAATTTGTATCTGTTTACACAATTCGTCAAGATGATGGAGGAAAACTAACATGATAGAAGGATTGAAGAAAGTACTCGTTATCGGTTCGGGCCCTATTATCATCGGTCAGGCCGCTGAATTCGACTATGCCGGCACCCAGGCCTGCCGTGCCTTGAAGGAAGAAGGACTGGAAGTCGTCCTCATCAACAGCAACCCGGCGACGATTATGACCGACGAAGACATTGCCGACCGCGTCTATGTCGAACCGATTTCCCTCGACTACGTAACGGAAGTCATTGAAAAAGAACGACCTGACGGCCTGCTGGCTACCCTTGGCGGCCAGGTCGGCCTGAATATGGCTGTCGAACTGGCTAACGCCGGTGTCCTGGAAAAATATAACGTCCAGCTCTTAGGCACGCATCTGTCGGCTATCGAAGAAGCGGAAGACCGGGAACTTTTCAAGAAAGCCATGAAAGATATCAACCAGCCTGTTCCGGAAAGTGATATCTTTGAAGACGTCCCGTCGGCCATCGAATTTGCCGACAAGATCGGCTATCCGATCATCGTCCGTCCGGCCTTTACCCTCGGCGGTACAGGCGGCGGCATTGCCCATGACGAAGACGAATTGTTCATGATCGCCACGCGCGGCATCAAACTCAGCCCGATTAACCAGATCCTCGTCGAACGCTCCGTTGCCGGCTGGAAGGAAATCGAATACGAAGTCATGCGCGACAAGGCCGACAACTGCATCATCGTCTGCAACATGGAAAACATCGACCCCGTCGGCATCCATACGGGCGACTCCATCGTCGTCGCACCGAGCCAGACCCTGAATGACTTGCAGTACCAGATGCTGCGTACGGCATCGCTGGCTATCATCCGCCGCTTGAAAATCGAAGGCGGCTGCAACGTCCAGTACGCCCTGGACCCGAACAGCAACCAGTATTACGTCATCGAAGTCAATCCTCGTGTCAGCCGTTCGTCGGCCCTGGCTTCCAAAGCGACGGGCTATCCAATCGCCAAAGTTGCCGCCAAAGTCGCTACGGGCCTGACCCTGGACCAGATCACCAACGCCGTCACGGGCAAGACGACGGCCTGCTTCGAACCGACCCTCGACTACTGTGTCGTCAAATTCCCGCGCTGGCCTTTTGAAAAATTCGCCCTCGCCGACAAGACCCTGGGCACGCAGATGAAGGCTACCGGTGAAGTCATGGCCCTCGACCGCTGCTTTGAAGGGGCCCTGCTCAAAGCCGTCCGCTCCCTGGAAATCGGTGTCAACTATATTTCCATGAAGAAGCTCGAAAGCAAGTCCCTCATCGACATCGTCGAACTCCTGCAGAAACAGGATGATGAACGGCTCTTCGTCGTCGCTCAGGCCCTGCGTCTCGGCATCAGCGAAGAAAAGATCCATTACATCACGGGCTATGACCTGTGGTTCCTCCATAAGATCAAGAACATCATCGACTTGGAATTCGACTTGAAGCGCAACAACCTGACAGTCGACAACATCCGCCTGGCTAAACGCTACAGCATGCCGGATGCCGTCATCGCCGGCTTCACCAACAAGACGGAAGACGAAGTCCGCCAGTTCCGCGTCGACCACGGCATTACGCCGACCTTCAAGATGGTCGATACGTGCGCTGCCGAATTTGAAGCGGCTACACCGTATTACTATTCGTGCTATGCCGACGAAGACGAAGTCAAACCGTTGGGCAAGAAGAGCGTCATCGTCCTCGGTTCCGGTCCGATCCGCATCGGTCAGGGTATCGAATTCGACTACTGCTCGGTCCACTCGGCCTGGGCCCTGCGCAAAGCCGGCATGAACAGCATCATCGTCAACAACAACCCGGAAACGGTCAGCACCGACTTCGATACGTCGGACAGCCTGTACTTTGAACCGCTCACGGTCGAAGACGTCATGGCTGTCGTCGACAAGGAAAAACCGGTCGGCGTCATCTGCCAGTTCGGCGGCCAGACGGCCATCAACCTGGCAGCTCCTCTGGCCAAACGGGGCGTCACCGTCCTCGGTACGTCTGTCGACGGCATGGACCGCGCTGAAGACCGCGAACGCTTCGACGAAGTCCTGGCCAAATTGAACATTCCCCGTCCGGATGGCCGCATCGCTACCAGCGATAAAGAAGCCATGAAGGTTTCCAAGGAATTGGAATTCCCGCTCATCGTCCGCCCGTCTTACGTCCTCGGCGGCCGGGCTATGGAAATCGTCTATAACGAAAAAGAATTGGAACGCTATCTCCGTGAAGCCGTCATCGCTTCGCCAGACCACCCGATCCTCATCGACGAATACATGGTCGGCCGTGAAGTCGAAGTCGACGCCGTTGCCGATGGTACCGACGTCTACATCCCGGGCATCATGGAACAGGTCGAACGGGCCGGCGTCCATTCTGGTGACTCCATCGCCGTCTATCCGCCGCAGCATCTGGACCAGGATATGATCAACCAGATCGTCGACTACACGACGCGCATTTCCCTGGAACTCCAGGTAAAAGGCTCGGTCAACATCCAGTTCGTCGTTTCCCGCGGCAAGTTGTACATCATCGAAGTCAACCCGCGTTCGAGCCGTACCGTTCCTTTCCTGAGCAAGGTCACCCATTTCCCGATTGTTGAAATCGCAACCCGCATCGCTCTCGGCGAAACCTTGAAGGACATGGGCTATCACAGCGGCCTCATGCCGGCCAAGAAACACGTCGCCGCCAAAGCTCCGGTCTTCTCGTTCAGCAAAATCGGTCTGGCTGAAATCGCCCTCGGGCCGGAAATGAAATCGACTGGCGAAGTTATGGGTATCGGGCATTCTTACTCCGAAGCCCTGTACAAAGCCGTCAATGGCGCGAAGATGAAGATTCCCGCCGGCGGCACGATCCTCGTCACCGTCGCCGACCGCGATAAAGCCGAAGCCCTCCAGCTGGCTAAAGGCTTCAAGGAATTGGGCTATCACATCATCGCTACCGAAGGGACAGGCAAATACTTCAACGATCACGGCATGCCCGTCGACATCGTCCGCAAGATTCATGAAGGCGGCCAGAATATAGCCACCCTGATCCGCAACGGCAAAATCGACCTGGTCCTCAACACCCTGACCTATGGCAAGCACCCGGAACGCGACGGCTTCAACCTCCGCCGCATGGCCGTAGAACTCGCCGTTCCCTGCCTGACCTCCCTCGATACAGCCCGTGAAGTCCTCCGCGTCTTTGCCAACAAAGGCAAAAACGAAGGCTACCACCACGTCGCTGCCCTGCAG
>CABQJB010000046.1 GCA_902464195.1 uncultured Megasphaera sp. | reverse complement strand
GCAACGGCATCCGTAGGGGCCGTCCCAGAGGGCGGCCCGCTACGAACCACGAGCCACGACTCACAACACGCCGTTCAGGGCTTTTAGCAGGCCTTCGCGTTTGTCATAGGCCTTGCGGTACGTGGCGGTATGGCTTTCGTCGGGGACGTACGTGGCTTTGACTTCCAGCTGGCGCTGGAGGGCCTGTTTGAGGTCCGGTATGTCGCCTGCGGCATAGGCGGCGACGATGCAGTTGGTCGGGACGGCGCCGCCGGCGACTTTGAGGGTCACGACTTTCGTATCCAGCATGTCGGCCTTGATCTGGTTCCACAGTTCATCGCGGCTGCCGCCTTCGGTGATGGTCAGCTGGGTCAGGTCGATGCCGGCCTTGCGGTAGCGGTCGGTGATTTCCATATAGTCATAGCCGATGCCTTCGAGGACGCAGCGCCACATGGCCCCCTGGTCGGAGTCGAGGGTCAGGCCCGTGAAGGTTCCGCGGACGTTGGGATAGTCGCCATTGCCACCGGTCAGGTAGGGAATGAACATGGCCCCGTCGCAGCCGGGCTGATGGCGCCGGGCCAGTTCGTCCAGGGTCCCGTAGTAGTCATCGCCTTCTTCGCGGGCAATGCTGTCCTTGAACCAGCGCAGGGCCAGGCCGCCTGTGCGGACCATGCCCCAGTAGAAATACGTTCCCGGCAGGGTGCCGGAATTGAAGATGAGGTTGCTCCCCGGCACGGACAGTTCCGGAATGATGCCGTCCGTGGCGGCACAGAACATGGCGCACGTCCCGGCGACGTCGACGGCGCGGCCCGCTTCCAGGATGCCACTGCCCATCATGGATTCCATCGTGTCGCCGGCACCGGCGCAGATGGGGATACCTGCAGGAAAGCCCGTTTCCATGGCATCTTCTTCGCAGAGCCTGCCGATGATGTCCCAGGGCTTGACGATGCGCGGCATATAGCGTTCAGGGATGCCCAGGATGTCCAGCTGTTCTGGCGACCATTTCTTCTGGACTACGTCATAGCCCAGGCCCCAGCCGGACATGGCGCCCCAGTCGATGAAGGCGTCTTCCCCTTTGAGGCCGGCCAGGTGCATGAGGACGTACGGGCAGTTGTGGACGAACTTGACGCCCTTTTCCTGCCAGGCCGGGACGTTCTTCATGAACCAGCGGGCGAACATGGCCGGGAACATGATGTTCGGTTCGGCATTGCCCGTTTCTTTGCCCCAGATGGCCAGCTTCTGCGCCTTCAGGGCTTCCACGTCGTCGGCCGTGCGGCTGTCGAGATAGTTGACATAAGGCGTGATGGCGTTGCCGTCGGCGTCGATACCGGCGATGCCGCAGATGATCCCGTCGCCCATGATGGCCCGGACGTTCTTCACGTCCCAGCCCTTCTCTTCCATCTGGCGGCTGCACGAAGCCATGCACTGCTTGATGAGGCGGTAATATTCATCGACGTCCATCTGGACCCAGCCCGGCTGGGGGTAGGCCAGATGAGTCTTGGCCGTGTCCATGGCCAGGCAGTGCTGGTCTTCGTCGTAGACGGCGACTTTGACGCTCTGCGTCCCGGCATCGAAACCGAGGTAATACTTGTCACTCATAGGTAACACATCCTTTCCGTTCAGCCCCGGCAATCCTTTACCATCCCGCCAAGGCGGCTCACGAGGCCCGTCGTCGACTCGTTCGGTTTCGGGAAGCGGCGCAGGGCGGTCATGGCTTCGACATAGCAGAAGAACTCTTCCATGGCCGTCTCGATCTGCCCCAACGTCTGGCCGTCGATGTGCTCGATGAGGGCCAGGTCGTGCTGTTCATAGCGGTTGATATAGCCGTAAAGCGAACAAAACGTACCGGGCCGCTTGGTATAGGAGCAGAAAAAGCAGTATTCCACCATGGCGTCGCACTTCTTGAGCGTATCCTGCCGTTCGACGCCGGCAAATTCCTGCCGTTCCTGGATGACGGTCTTGACCCAGCTGTTCAAGACGCCTTCAAAGAAAGCGAACAGGGACAAGAGGGCCGCCCGGTAATAGCGCCGGGCCAGGAACGTGCCCTTCTTGGTCCCCTTGTCCTGCTGCATGGCAGCCCGTTTTTTAAATGTACAATAATCCTTCCACAACTCTTCGTAAATGGAAGCATGCAATATATCCATATCACCATTATGGAAAATGGTGACATCAATCTTAGCCTTCATGAAATCGGCTACCCTCCTACTTGGATAACTTCAGGAAATCCGGGTCCTTTTCGGCCATGCGGGAGAGGATCTTCTCGTAGCCGCCGCTGCCGTAGACCAGGCAGCGCTTGATGCGGCTGATAGTCGCCGTGCTGGCGCCGGTCTTCTTGACGATGTCTTCATAGATATCGCCGGCCTTGAGCATACGGGCCACTTCCAGGCGGGCCGAAATGGCCTTCATTTCCTGAATGGTGCAAAGGTCTTCAAAAAATTCATAACATTCTTCGACACTCTTCAATTCCAAAATAGCACGAAATAACTGATCGTGCAAATGGTCTCGCAATTTTTCATTCACTGCCATGACAATCCCTCTTTCTAAGACAGATTCCTTTAGTTCGTTAAACACTAAAAACATTATACGGCACGAAAGGCAATCTGTCGAGGGCGTCTCCATCATTCACCCCAAATCGGCCAAATACCAAACGGGATATCTACAGGATTCGCGCGGGCTCGCCACGGCGAGCCCCTACAGGCGCCTGCTCATTCACCCCAAATCGGCCAAATGCTAAACGGGATATCTACAGGATTCGCGCGGGCTCGCCTGCTAACCGCTAACTGCTAACTGCTAACTGCTAACTGCTAACTGCTAGCTGCTAGCTGCTAACCGCTAACTGCTAACCGCTAACCGCTAACTGCGGCGCTGCAGGCGCCTACATGGCGAAGAGGTCGATCTGTTCATCTTCGGGCAAATCGCCGAGGCAGCCTTCCTGGCTCATGACGTCGACCAGGGACTGGGACACTTTGCCGCGCATCTTGAGGTCGGCCTTGGAGCTGAACGGCGCCTGTTCGCGGGCCGATACGATCTGTTCGGCTACGTTGGCGCCCAGGCCGTCGATGGCCGTAAAGGGCGGCAGGATCTTGCCGTCGCAGATGGTGAACTTCGTCGCTGCCGAGCGGTTGATGTCGACATTCATAAAGGAAAAGCCGCGGAGGCTCATTTCTTTGGCCAGTTCCAGGGCCGAATAGAGGTCCTGTTCGATTTTCGACGCACTCTTGCCCTTGGCGGCGATTTCCTTCATGGCCCGTTCCTGCCCTTCCAGGCCGTGGATCATGGCCGACAGCTTGAAGGCCTTGGCGCGGATTGTGAAGAAAGCGCAGTAGTAAGCCAGAGGCTGGTTAATCTTGTACCAGGCGATGCGGAAAGCCATCATGACGTAGGCCACGGCATGGGCCCTCGGGAAGAGGTAGCCGATCTTGTGGCACGAGTCGATGAACCACTGCGGAATGTGGCCGGCCTTGAGCTCGCCTTCGTAGTCCGTCGTCTTCTGGCCCAATTTATTGAGCTTGTCGATGCCCTTGCCCTTACGGACATTTTCCATGACCTTGAAACTCGTCTTGGGCTTGATGCCGTGCTGGATGAGATAGTTCATGATGTCGTCACGCGTCGAGACGGCTTCCTTCAGGGGGACCGTCCCCGACGTGATCAGGTCCTGGGCATTGTTCAGCCAGACGTCGGTGCCGTGGGAGAAACCGGAAATACGGACCAGTTCGGAAAAGGTCTTGGGCTTGGTGTCGACGAGCATCTGGCGGACGAAGGAGCTGCCGACTTTCGAGCCCAGTTCTTCCGGCGTCACGCCCAGGGCCTTGGTCGAGCTGAACAGGCTCAGCGTCGCCGGGTCATCAAAGGGAATAGTCGTCGCCTTGATGCCGGTCATATCTTCGAGCATGCGGATGACCGTCGGATCATCATGGCCGAGGATGTCGAGCTTGACCAGACGGCCTTCGATGGAGTGATAATCGAAATGGGTCGTAATGATGCCGCTGTCCTTCTTGTTGGCCGGATACTGGACGGGCGTGAAATGATGGACGTCCATATCGCGGGGAATGACCATGACGCCGCCCGGATGCTGGCCCGTCGTATTCTTGATGCCCGTGCAGCCGGCGACCAGGCTGTTGACATAGGCGTCGTTGACCTTGATGCCCTTGGCTTCGGCCCACTTCATGACATAACCATAAGCCGTCTTGTCCTTGACGGCACCGATGGTCCCGGCGCGGAAGACGTTGTCCTTGCCGAAGAGTTCTTCCGTGTACTTATGGGCTTTCGGATGGTATTCACCGGAGAAATTGAGGTCGATATCAGGGACCTTGTCGCCGTCGAAGCCCAGGAAGATAGCGAACGGGATGTTGTGGCCGTTCTTGTGGAGCGGCGTGCCGCACTTCGGGCAGACCTTGTCGGGCAGGTCGAAGCCGCCGCCGACTTCGCCGTGCGTAAAGAACTCGCTCCACTGGCACTGGGGGCAGACATAATGCGGCGGCAGGGGGTTGACTTCGGTAATGTCCGACATAGTCGCCACGAAGGACGAGCCGACAGACCCACGGGAGCCGACGAGGTAGCCGTCGTCGTTGGAGTGCTTGACCAGCTTGTGGGCGATGTAATAGAGGACGCCGAAGCCGTGGCCCAGGATGGACGTGAACTCTTCTTCCAATCGGTCTTCGACGATTTTCGGCAGCGGGTCGCCGTAGATTTCATGGGCCTTTTTATAACACATGTTCTTCAGTGCTTCCGACGAACCGGCGATCTGCGGGAAATAGAGCGTTTCCTTCGGTACCGGCCGGCAGTCGTCGATCATATCGTTGATCTTATTGGGGTTGGTAATGACCACTTCCCGTGCCCGTTCCTCGCCAAGGTAGGCAAATTCAGCCAGCATCTCGTCCGTCGTGCGCAGGTAGAGGTCGGGCTGGAATTCCGCATCCTTGAAGCCCTTGCCGGTCATGAGGATTTCCCGGTAAATCTTGTCTTCGGGATTCATGAAATGAGCATCGCAGGTGGCGACGGTCAATTTCCCCAGGTCATCGCCGAGTTTGAGGATGGTCCGGTTGATGTCGCGCAGGCCTTCTTCATCGGCGACGAAACCTTCGCGGACGAGGAAGCCGTTGTTGGTGAGCGGCTGGATTTCCAGATAATCATAGAAAGACGCGATTTTCTTCAATTCTTCATAAGGCAGCTTCTTCTGGACCATGGACCGGACCAGTTCACCGGCTTCACAAGCCGAGCCCAGGATGAGGCCTTCGCGGTATTCCGACAGGACAGCCCGGGGGATGCGCGGCCGGCCGCGGTAGATGTATTTCAGATGGGAAATGCTGACCAACTTATAGAGATTGCGGATGCCGATCTGGTTCTTGGCCAGGATGATGATATGGTACGACTGGTCGATCTTGTCATCAAAGAGATAGCCTTCCATGCCGTAGATGACCTTGACGTTGTTGGTCTTGTCCGTCGAGATTTCCTGGAGCAGCGGGAAAGACTGGACGACGCCGTGGTCGGTGACGGCAACGGCCGGATGGCCCCACTTCTTGATGGTCTTGATGAGCTGCTTGACTGTAATCAAAGCGTCCATGTCGCTCATGACCGTATGCAGGTGAAGCTCGACGCGCGGCGTCGGATTGTGGTCTTCCCGTTCGACAGTGCCGCCGTCGGCTTCCATCATGTCGTAGGCCATGAGGACGTAGTCGTTCTGGTAATTATCGTACTGGATATTGCCGTGGACCCGGACGTAGACGCCGGGCTTGAGCTTCTTGACCAGGTTGTCGTATTCTTCCGGCGTCAGCGTGTTCTTGCGGCGGAACTTGCCGCCTCCGCCCTGATTGCTGACGTCGAGGAACTTCTTGGCCGAAATACCGTTGGTGCTGTCGGCCATCTGGAAGGTCAGGAGAATGCGCTTCGACTTGAGTTCCCGGAATTCGACCTTGACGACCTTGCCCTTGAGGATGACGTCGTTCTGTTCCTCGCCGAGGACGTCATTGATGGCGACAGCATCGCCGCCAAAGGCCCGGCCCATCCAGACCCGGCTGTCACCGCCGGTCTTGGTGCCGCTGGCCTTGCCGCCCGTCTTGGTACCGCCTGCACTAGGCTGGGATGCCGACTGGCAGGCCTTCTTGTAATCTTCATCGGCGTACAATTCGTCGTCCACATCGTAAATGGAATCGTAGCAGTCTTCGTGAGGAATCCCGTAGCCTTCCATATCATCAGTAGAAATATCGGCGACCTGGCGCAATGGGTCGTTGTCGGGCACGGCCAGGGACATATCGCCGCCGTGAAAGACCGACGTCACGCGGTGTTCGACCGATACCGTCCCGTCCAGGCCCAACTTGCGGCTGACCCGGTCGCGGAGCAAATCCATATCGCCGATGGCATAAGGCGACTCCGTCCGGACATGCCAGGCATGACCAGCCAGGTCGGCCGCAATCGAAGCGACCGTCACCGACCGACCGCCGTCGACAGGGATCAAAATATCATTTTTAGGAACAATATGCCAGACTTTCATACAATTTCCTTTCTATATGAATCAGGGATTCAGGTGGGCCTACATGCCTCCTCTGCGAAGGGGATTCAGGCGGGCCGCCCTTTGGGACGGCCCCTACAGGCCTCCCCTGCGAAGGGGTGCAGTCTTCCCATCCATTGGTAGGGGCGTCCACGTGGGACGCCCGTCGCACACAGTGTGGGAACATTCGCTACCTGTTGGTGAAATTCCTACAAAATCCAAACGGGCTCGCCACGTGCGAGCCCCTACATTAACCGATGAGTTATTCCTCATCGGCCGTGTCGACCGCATCGGGCGCCGGGACATTGAAGTCCATCATGTCGTGCGGGGCGTTGAGGAGCGGGTCCTGCGGTTCCAAGTCCGCCGTGCTGACGACTTCTTCACTGTCGTCGCCGGGCGTGAGGATGATTTCATCATTCGGGTCATAATGGGACTCGATGGTATCGACATGGCGGTCGCCGTCGCTGTAAGCCACGGTCCGGCGGATAGTCACGTCGTGGCCGTCGTAGCCTTCCTGTTTGCGCTTATCTTCGGTCACACTGTCGTCGTGCTTCTTGATGACCTTATGAGGCAGGTTCTGGAGATGCGTCGTTTCAAAGGACACACTGCACGTATCGGCGTGATTGCCCAGGATATACGTCGTCACCGTATTCTGACCGGCGACGGTATAGACGCAGACCGGATGCTGGAAAGGATTGGTAAAGGCAAAATCCAGGCCGTCATCGGCGACAGTCGCATCCATGCCGACGGGCACATAAGCGGCCGGGGCGAAATGCGGTTCCCGGCTGGCAATGAACAAGCCCGCCCGCAGTGCCGCATTGAACAAAGTCGTGCTGACCTGGCAGACGCCGCCGCCTGTCGACTGTTCGAGCTTGTTTTCAAAATACGACGGCGCCTGCTTGTAGCCCTTATCCGCCGTCCGCGTGCCGACATACTTGTTGAAGGAGAAATCCTTCTGGGCCATGACGACGGCGTGATTGAGTCGCTTCTGGGCCAGACGGATATTGACGTTGCGGTCCGGATTGGTGTCATCGAAATGGGTCGTATAGTATGACAAGACCGTGTCGATATCCTTGAGGTCATCGGCCTTGATGTCCGCCCCTTCCCGGCTGTCTACGGGGACGTCCAGCGTGTCCGTCTTGCCCGTATGCAGCTCATCGGTCACGGCCTGCTTCAGCTTGTCCGTGTTGATGACGATGCGGTCCTTGGCGTCTTCAATGGCGACAGTCTTCTGGTCGTCCTTGACATAGGCATAGGCATTCTGCGGATCCTTATCGTACTTATCGTGGACATCGGCCAGGGCCTTATCCAATTTATCCTCGTCAACGGCAATGGCCAGGGGCACATCCTTGCCCTGCGTGAGCGTCGTCACCACATCGGCCACGCGCTGCCAGGGCAGGCCCCGGCGGCCGACGAGATGCAGTTCATCATCAATGTAGCTGCGGTCCAATTTGGCTCCCAGTTCGTCCAGGTCCAGCGTCACATCGACGCCGTCCGCGGCCAGGCGCAGCTTGCGTTCTTCCGCTTCCTTTTCGTGGAGATCGAGATAATTGGTGATCTCGTCATCGGTCATATCGGCAATAGATTGACCATTGAGAGTCACCATCTGTTCCGCCTTGCTCTGGGCCGCAAAAAAGCCGCCGAACCCAATGACACACAAAGCCACAATCACAGCAGCCCGCTTCTTCCAGGACTGCGGTTCCTTTTCCGGAGGCAGCCCATGCTTTTCCCGGTACCGCCGGCGATATTCCTTCATCCGTTCTTTCCGTGCGCGTTCTTCGTCAGTCACATTCTAACCTACCTTTTCAATATATTTCAACCGCCCCTGGCTCCCCTCATAGGGGAGCTGTCAGCGAAGCTGACTGAGAGGTTCTCCCCTGCAAACGGCAAATCAACCTCTCCGGCCTTTCAGGCCACCTCCAGCCCGGCTCTCCGTTTTGGCAGCCGTCCTGCGTGTCCCTGCGGTCAACGCCTGACGGGCCAAAAAGGGCCTATGAGGGGAGGCTAACTGCGGCCTGCGACCTGCGACCTGCGGGCCGCCTTTTAGGCGGCCCCTACTTGCAATACAGGCAAATGAGGGGACCCATATCGGCCGGCGACGCCGTGCCGCGGCGGATATGGAGCTGGAGCGTAAAAATTTGGCAAATACAACTTTCCAACTCTTCTATTTTCCAATAAGATGCCACTTTTTGCAAGTGGTATAAGACATATTTTACGCTGCGGCCCTTATTGATGGTCTGCAAAATCTGTTCACACTGGTGCTGGCCGGCATGGGCCCGGCGCAATTCCTTATAGGCCAGGAGCAGGCGCAGGCGCGACAGCATATAGCCCGTATTCTTCAAAAAAGCATCTTGCCGGCTGAACAGGCCTTCCAAAAAAGGCAGGGTCTTCTCCCCATTGCGGCGCAAAAATTCATCCATAAAGGTAAAGAGATTCTTTTCCATCGTCCCGGCAAAGAGGTCCTGCAAATCGGCCACATCGACGGTCTGCCGGCTGTCGGGCACGGTGATGCACAATTTCTCCAGCTCCGAAAAGACATAGAGCAGGGAAATATCGCCCCAGGTCTGGAACAGGGCCCGCAAATAGGCCACGGCCCGGCTGGTCAGGCGCTTGCCCTTGCCTTTCAGATAGTCCGTCACATAAGGCATGACCGTCTTTTCCGTCACCGCTTCGGCCGCCACGACATCGGCCATGGGCTTCAGGGCCTTGAAAAAAGCACTGCCCGTATCCATCTTGCCCTTCGTATAGAACAAAAGGCTGTTCTCGTCGCTGAGCCGCCGGACCTCGTCCAGGAACCACTGCTCTTCCTTGGTGAGCTTGCTCCGCGACCGGCCGCCGCGCTTGAGCGGCAGAAAGGGACAGTCATACCAGATAGTGACCGTCCCATTGCTAAAGAGACTCGACCCCTGGAAGGATTCGACGACCGTCGCCGCCACAGCCTCCTTCTGGAAAGACTGGACCTCAGCTTCCCCGCCGGCCCGCTCGTGGGCAGCCGTCAGGAAACGCCGGCGCCCGTCTTCCATGACATACGGTTCCGTCCCATAAATAATCATTATATGTTTCTTATATTCCATGACTGTTCCTCATTAAACGTAGAAATACGCCACTGCCCCCGCCAGCGGTACAGGCGGACCTGGCCATCCCGGGATGGCGAAAAACAAGGCACACCGTAACCGGCCGCCGTCTCGCCCCACTCTGACAGGGCTTCATCACCACGGCGCGAACCATAGACAATCGTCGCCATGGCCGATACGGGGAAATCCCGGCTATTCCAGCCCGTCAGGGACCGGAATTCCAGACAAAGCGGTTCCGCCGGAAAAGGCATGGCCACCGACGACAGACAGCGAAAAGGCACATCGCCGCTCCCCGTCCCGGACAAGAAGGTAAAATCCCGCCGCAGCAAGGCCAGCGTATGATCCGCCCCGTCGCCATCGACACGACACTGGCGGAGCCGAAAGACACCATGAGCCCGCAAAGCCGGCGTCACGACGACAGCCGCCTGGTCGGGGTTGGCGAATCTCGACTTATTATACCATATATCGGCCGATTTATCTTCATGAATGACAGCCGTCACCTGATCACGTCCGGCATCGAGGACCAATACGCCCGGCCCGGATGGCCGCAGGAACCAAGCCGCCGCCAGACAGGCCAGCAAGGGCGGACCCATGCGCCTGCGAACAGAGGAACAAAAGACAAAGGCTACAACCAGATACCAGGTCAGGCAGGCCCACTTCGACGGCTGACCGGCCCAGAAACGACTCCCCGGCAGGGCAGCGATGAAGGCATTGCCCTTCAAAGCCAGGGCCAGCAAGGGCTTGATGAGCCACAGCACCATATCGGCACCGTCAGCCCACAAAAGGGACAGGACCGACGCCAACAGGCCGAGGACCATGACCAGGTCCAAGACCGGTGCGACCAGGACATTGGCAACCAGCGAATAGACGGGAAAAGAAAAGAACGCCGAAAACAAGAGAGGCACGACCAAAATCTGAGCCGCCACGCAGACAGTCAGGCAGTCCCGCAGAAACGAAGGCAGACCTGCAAACCAGGAGCTTACGGGCTGCTGAAAAAGAATGATACCTGCCGAGGCACCACAGGATAAGCGGAAACTCAAGTCAAAACAGAGATAGGGACTGTAAAGCAGCATCCCGGCCATGGCCAGGGCCAGGGCATGACCGGCCAGGTATTCGCGCCGTGCCGTCAGGCTCAAGGCACTGGCCGCCCCCATGAGGGACGCCCGGACGACAGGCGACGAAAAATCCGACAAGGCACCGTACAAGAAGAGAAACCCCACAGAAACACAAAACAACCCACGCGGGCGCAATCCCAGGGCCCGTCCCATGAGCTGAATGACGGCCAGCAGCAAAGCCACGTGGGACCCGGAGACGGACAAGATGTGGATCAACCCGGTCGTACTGAACGATTCCAGCAGACCTGGCGGCAAGTCCTCATAGTGGCCGCCAAAGAGCAGGCTGGCCAATACCGGCGCATATTCGTCACCGAGGATAAATTCATAGCGTCCGGTCAGGGCTTGGCGCAGGTCCTGTAAAAAAGCCTCCCAGCGGCCTGGCGGAGCTGTTACAGTCACTTTTTTCCCATCATCGGCAAACAGACGCAGGCAGATTGCCTTTTCCCGGTCGCGGTGCAGGGCATCGTACATGCCGTCGTTCTTGTAATATGTCAAGGGCCGGCTGTCGCCAGTGACGGCCACCGTACTGCCTATGACCTGCGGTTCCGGCAAGGTCACATAGATGCAGCCTTTTCCAGGCTGTACGTCCGCTTCCCCATCATAGGCATAGCGCCGGACCTGCATGATATACCGTCCGACCCGTCCCTTTTCATTCGTATAGGTACTGCGCCGCTCTTGCAGCGTCCCTTCCACGGTCAGCCTGGCACCAGCTGCCTGATGCGGCAGGGCTTCGTAGCGTTCCGCCTCCAGCTGGAGACGGCCGGCACCCAGACTGAAAGCCGCCAGGACCAGACAGACAACCAAGACAATGCGGCTGCGGGACCGGAAAAAGAACAGGCCCAGCAAAGCCAGCAGAAACAGAGAAAGCCAAAGACGCAAAGACAAAGAAAGCGCATCGGCCAGGGTAATGCCTCCGGCCAGTATCAGGACCAGGGACAAGCTGACCCATTCCGGTTTCATTCGTCCCATCATAAGCACACCAAATCTTTCAGCTTGGCGAACTTCGCCGGCCCGATGCCTTTAACTTTCTGCAGCTCTTCAATACTGCCAAAAGAGCCATGTTCCTGCCGATAAGCGATGATATTCGCCGCCATGGCCGGTCCGATACCGGGCAGGTCCGTAAGGGCTTTCTCATCAGCCCGATTCAGGGACACTTTGCCTGCTTCCGCCGGATTTTCGGGAATCCCCTGGAAGTCATAAGGCACGTGGATATGCGTACCGTCTTCTGCGCGGTCCGCTAAATTGACGGCCCCCGTATCGGCATAGGCGATCATGCCGCCAGCTGCCGCTACGGCTTCACCGGCCGTCTTCCCCGGTTCCAGGGCATAGAGACCGGGATTTTTGACAGCTCCCGTAACGTAGACAAAGGCTTTTTCCGGCAACGGTTCTTCTACGGCCGGCGGCGGCTCACTAAAAGCGTTTTCAAAGTCAGGTGCGAATTGAAACAGGGCCACGCCCAGCAAAATCAGGGCCAAAACTACGAATTTCTTCATGACAATCCCTCCTATACAT
>CABQJB010000045.1 GCA_902464195.1 uncultured Megasphaera sp. | reverse complement strand
GTTTTAATTATGATATAATATTTATTGAAATGCTTAAAATTTTATATTGTGAAAATGAATTGCGATATTTTCACAATGAGAAAAGCCATCGCCCAGGCTGGCGGTGACAAAGGAGGGCTTGGAATGATTCAGTTATATGATGGAGGCGCATATCTCGTCAACGGGACGGACATCGTGCCGGAACAGGATGCGGCCAAACTCAGACAGCTCACAGGCAAGACCGTTTCTAAGGAAGAAGGGCGGAAAGGGACCATCGCCTATTCTATCTTAAAAAATCATAATACGTCGGGCTCCATGGAACACTTGAAGATCAAATTCGACGCCATGGCTTCCCACGACATTACCTTTGTCGGCATCATCCAGACGGCTAAGGCATCGGGTATGGAAAAATTCCCTCTTCCCTACGTGCTGACGAACTGTCATAATTCGCTCTGCGCCGTCGGCGGCACCATCAATGAAGACGACCACGTCTTCGGCCTGTCGGCAGCCAAGAAATACGGCGGCATTTTCGTACCGCCCCACGTCGCCGTCATCCATCAGTACATGCGTGAAAAGATGGCCGGCTGCGGCCGCATGATCATCGGCTCCGACAGCCATACCCGCTATGGCGCCTTAGGGACCATGGCCGTCGGCGAAGGCGGTGGCGAACTGGTCAAGCAGCTCTTGTGCGATACTTATGATATCGCCTACCCCGGCGTCGTCGGCGTCTACCTGACGGGCAAGCCGAGCCCGGCCGTCGGCCCGCATGACATTGCCATCGCCATCGTCGGCGCCGTCTTCAAGAACGGCTATGTCAAGAACAAGGTCATGGAATTCGTCGGCCCCGGCGTCGCTTCCATGACGACGGACTACCGCAACAGCGTCGACGTCATGACCACGGAAACGACGTGTCTCTCGTCGGTATGGCGGACCGATGACGACACCAGGGCCTACCTGACCCAGCATGGCCGCGGTGACGCCTATAAAGAATTGAATCCTGCCGATGTCGCTTATTACGACGGCATGATTTACATCGACCTGAGCACCATCAAGCCGATGATTGCCATGCCCATGCATCCCAGCAACGCCTTTACCATTGATGAACTCAATGCCAATCTGGAAGATATCCTCCATGAAACGGAAGAAGCCATCAACGGCCGCATGAGCAACAAGGATTTGAAATACAGCCTGACCGATAAAATCAAGAACGGCAAGCTCCGGGTCCAGCAGGGCGTCATCGCCGGCTGTGCCGGCGGCAACTACAGCAACGTCATGGCCGCCGCCCATATCCTCAAGAAGGCTTCCTGCGGCAATGGCAACTTCACTCTCGACGTCTATCCGTCGTCGCAGCCGGTCTACCTCGACCTGGTCCGCAAAGGCGCCGTCGCATCGCTCCTGGAAGCGGGTGCCATCTTCAAGACGGCCTTCTGCGGCCCCTGCTTCGGTGCCGGTGATACACCGGCCAACAATGCCTTCAGTATCCGCCATACGACGCGTAATTTCCCGAACCGCGAAGGCTCGAAGCCGGGCAATGGCCAGTTCGCGTCGGTTGCCCTCATGGATGCCCGTTCCATCGCCGCCACAGCAGCCAACGGCGGCGTCCTGACGTCGGCCGAAGGCTATATGGATGACTACGTCGAAACACCCTATGATTACGACGACCAGCCCTACGCTACCCGCGTCTATCAGGGCTTCGGCAAGGCCGATGAAGGTGCTTCCCTGGTCTATGGTCCGAACATCAAGGATTGGCCGGACATGGAACCCCTGGCCGATTCCATTCTGCTCAAGGTCTGCTCGAAAATCATGGACCCGGTCACGACGACAGACGAACTCATTCCGTCCGGCGAAACGTCGTCGTACCGCTCCAATCCTTTGGGGTTGGCAGAATTCACCTTGTCCCGCCGCGATCCGGACTATGTAGGCCGGGCCAAAGCCGTGGATAAAGTAGAACGGGCCCGCCTGGCCGGCGACTGCCCGGCCGGTGTCGACCCGGCCCTGAAAGACATCTTCGCCGTCCTGCGCGCCCACTTTGGCGACGTTTCCATGAAGGATGTGGAAATCGGCAGCATGATCTACTGCATCAAGCCCGGCGACGGATCGGCCCGTGAACAGGCTGCCAGCTGCCAGCGCGTCCTCGGCGGCCTGGCCAACATCTGCCAGGAATATGCGACCAAGCGCTATCGTTCCAACGTCATCAACTGGGGCATGCTGCCTTTCCAGATGGAAGGCCAGCCGGACTTTGAAATCGGCGATTACATCTACGTGCCGGACGTCAAAAAAGCCCTCGACGGCGACATGAAAGCCATCAAGGCCTATGTCGTCGGCAAGGACCTGCGTGAATTGACGCTTTACATCGCGCCCATGACGGACGATGAAAAGAAAATCGTCAAAGCCGGCTGCCTCATCAATTACAACCGGAACCGCTAATTATTCGTCGAAGGCATCGGGGAAGGCACGGATACCCTCTTTGGGTGACGTGTGATAGCGGTTTTTCCAGGCCCGGTAAAATGTCGAATACGTCGTGAATCCGCAGTCATAGCAGATTTCCGTCAAAGCCCGCCCCTCCTGCATGAGGTGGCGGGCTTTTTGCAGCCGCTTGGTCGTAATGTAGCTGGCAGCGGTCATGCCCGTTTCGGCCTTGAAGAGGTGCATGAGGTAGTCCGGGCTCATGAAAAAGGCCGCAGCCAGGCTGGGGATGGACAGGTCGCCGCCCAGGTTATCTTCGATATAGGCCAGGATGCGGCGTATCTTCTCGTTCTGGTGGCCTTTCTGGACGACGCGGAGCTTGTCTTTCTGCAGGGCCCGGGTCAGGTGGATCATGAATTCCGTAAACAGCGTTTCCTGCAAGAGCGGGCTTTCCGGTCCCGGGTCAGACCAGGCCCGGCGCAGGCGGCACGATACATTGTACAAGTTGTCCGCTTCCTGGGGCTGGCGCAGGATGGGGGCGTTTTTCCGCGTGAATATCTGGCCGGCCGGACAGCCGCGGCGTTCATAGCCTTGCAGATAGGCCGGGGAAATATAGGCAATGATGCGTTCGTAGACTTCATCGCCATAGATGATGGGGCGGTGAATCCGGCCAGCCGGGATGACGACGATGTCGAAAGGCTGCAAGTCATACGCCGTCCCTTCGACGTCATACGATACGTGGCCCCGGAAAAAGAGGGTGATCTTATCGAAATCGTGGTAATGATAGGGGCAGGTCCATTGCCGTTTATCCGATAGATGGAAGAGTTTGAGTTTTTCCGCTAAATACCCCGTCTTTTGTGCCATACTTGTATCACCTCACACCTTTCCTTATAGCCGAATTTGCAATATAAAGAGCATTATCTACATATATTTGCCACTTTCCGCTATTGTATAATAACAATTGTAAGGATTCAAGTAAGCAATGATAGTAGTATAGATATTTTTTCACGGAGGGTTCAACTATGAAATTCGTAAAAATGCACGGCTTAGGCAATGACTTCGTCTTTTTGGAAGATAAAAACGGCGCAGACAAGGATTTTTCCCAGCTGGCCGTCAAGATGTGTGCTCCCCATACGGGCATCGGTGCCGATGGCATCATCGTCATCGTACCGAGCGATAAAGCCGATGTCCGCATGCGCATCATCAATGCCGATGGCAGTGAAGCGGAAATGTGCGGCAACGGCATCCGCTGCTTTGCTAAATACGTCTACGACAACGGCATCATCGACAAGAAAGAATTCGCCGTTGAAACCCTGGCCGGTATCATGAAACCGAAAGTCACCGTCGGTGACGACGGCAAAGTCAGCCTGGTCACCATCAACATGGGCAAGCCCTTTACGGACCGTGCCCAGATCCCCATGGAAGGCCCGTCTGGCCCGGTCATCGATGAACCCATCGAAATCGACGGCAAGACCTATAACATCACCAGCCTGCTCATGGGCGTTCCCCATACCATGACCTATGTCAAAGACGTCGACGCAGTCAACCTCCACGAATTGGGCCCGAAATTTGAAACCTATAAGGCGTTCCCGCGCAAGACCAACATGAACTTCGTCCAGGTCATCGACGACCACACCATCAAAGTCCATACGTGGGAACGCGGTGCCGGTGCCACCCTGGCCTGCGGTACCGGTTCCTGCGCCTGCGCCGTCGGCTCCTTCCTGAACGGCTTCACCGGCCGCAGCGTCGACGTCCAGCTCTACCTGGGCACGCTGCACATCGAATACAACGAACAAGACGGCAACGTCTACATGACCGGCCCGGCAGCCGTCACCTTCACCGGCGAATGGCTGGAAGCGTAGGGGACGCCCAAAGGGCGGCCCGCAGTTCGTAGGGGCTCGCACGTGGCGAGCCCGTTTCAGGAAATGTATGATTCCCTGAACAGCTCGTTAGGAGAATCATCCCAATTCCATGACGGGTCGCCCACGTGGCGACCCCTACACTGTAAAATACGAATCACTAGCCACTAACCACTAACCACTAAAAAGGGCTTGTCGCCGTGCGACAAGCCCTTTTTCACAGACAGGAGTATCCTATGGAAATGTTTTCTATCCGCAAAGGGGCCTTTGTCGACAGGCCCAATCGCTTCATCGCTCATGTTGACTTGGATGGCGATGTTGTGACTTGTCATATGCCCAATCCCGGGCGCATGTGGGAATTGCTCTTTCCCGGTGTGACGGTCTATGTCCGGCCGGCAGCCAATCCCAAGCGCCGAACGGCTTACGATGTCGTCGGCATCGAGCGCGACGGCGTACCTATCCTGCTCGACACGCAGTACAATAATGATACGGCAGCCTGGCTGGTCCGGGAACACCGCATCCCCGGCTGGGAAGACTGGGACCTCATCCGCCGGGAAGTCACCGTCGGCGACAGTCGTTTCGACCTGCTCCTGGGCCGGGGCGAAGAGCGCTTTTTCGTCGAAGTCAAATCGTGTACCCTCTTCAGCCGCGACGGCGCCATGTTCCCCGATGCTGTCACCGAACGGGGGCGCAAACATATCTTGGAACTGGCTGCCATGAGCCGCCAGGGCATCCATACGGGCGTCTTGTTCCTGGTCCACTGGGACCGGGCCCGCTGGTTCCTGCCGGACTACCATACGGATCCGGCCTTTGCCCAGGCTTTTTATGAAGCGGCGCCGCACCTGGACTGGAAGGCCCTGGCACTGCACTGGGATGACTCTTTTTCAAGGCCCGGCACAGCCGGCGTCCTGACCTATCCCCAGGCCATCCTGGAACGGGAAAACCATGACAGCGGCGATTATTTATTCATCCTCCATCTGGCAGACACGAAGGACATCGCCATCGGCTCGAAGGGGGACTTCCATTTTCCCGCCGGCTATTACGTCTATACCGGGTCGGCCCGGAAGAACCTGGCTGCCCGCCTGGCCCGGCACAGCCGCAAGCGCAAGAGGATGCACTGGCACATCGATTACCTGCGCCAGGAAGCCGACGTCGTCGCTGCCCTGCCCATCCGGACGGCCGATGACCTGGAACATGACCTGGCCCGGGCTGTCGACGCCATAGCCGACTGGCGTATCGAGGGCTTTGGCTGTACCGATTGCGACTGCCCGTCTCATCTCTTCGGTTTTGCTGAAAATCCTATCCATTACAAGCCTTTCATCCAGGTCGTCGAAGACTTCCGCATGAACCGCCTGGCCTCGTTGATGACCGATGCAGGCCCTTTCGTGAAAAAAGACTAGTCAGGCCCGTTTTTTATGCTATAATGGGGTAAATCGAGATTTGCTAGGGGGAGATAGAGACATGGAACGCTCACAAGCATTAGCTTTATTGCAGAAATATAATCAGGAGCCTTTTCACATCATGCATGCCCTGACCGTCGAAGGCGTCATGCGCTGGTATGCCCAGGAACTGGGCTATGGTGACGACGTCGATTTCTGGGGACTCGTCGGCCTGCTCCACGATGTGGATTTTGAAAAATACCCGGACCAGCACTGTAAAAAGGCGCCGGAACTGTTGAAAGAAATCGACGCCGACGACGCGTTCATCCATGCCGTCGTCTGCCATGGCTATGGCATCTGTGTCGACGTCGCACCGGAGCACTTGATGGAAAAAGTCCTCTTCGCGGCCGACGAATTGACGGGCCTCATCTGGGCTGCCGCCAAGATGCGTCCATCCAAGAGCACCAAAGACATGGAAGTCAAGAGCCTCAAGAAGAAATTCAAAGACAAGCGCTTCGCCGCCGGCTGTTCACGGGACGTCATCAAACAGGGGGCAGAAACCCTGGGGTGGGACCTGAACGACCTCTTTGAAAAGACGATTTTAGCTATGCGCTCCTGTGAAGACGGCGTCCGCAAGGAATGTCTGGAACTGACAGGCGTAGAAGAATAATTAGGAGGAAAGTACTATGAAATTACGTAAAATGATGATGACCACCGTAGCCGCTGCTATGCTGACCCTCAGCGCTGCCGGCGCTTCTTTTGCATCGGGCCTGGGCACGATTAATGCCGGTGCCCTCTTGCAGCAGCATCCGCAGTACGCCAAGACCATGGCTACTTGGCAGTCCGATGTCAAATCGGCTCAGCAGGATTTCCAGAAAGAATTGAAAAAGACCAGCGATAAAAACGCGCAGCAGGCACTGGTACAGAAATACAACACCAAACTGAACCAGCAGCGCATCGCCCTGTTCTCGCCCTTGGAAAAGGACATCCTCGCTAAGACCCAGGCCGTCCAGAAAGAAAAAGGCCTGGACTACGTCGTCCTCTCAGGTTCCGTCGTCATCGGCCAGGCCCAGGACATCACCAAAGACGTCGCTGCTAAACTGAAATAATACCAGTTTAACCATCCACTAGCCACTAACCACTCAAAAGGACTTGCCGCACGTGCGGCAAGTCCTTTTGCATTCATGGAATTTCCAAAACGGGCAAAAAGCGCAAAGGTTGTCTTAGGGCGTTATCTTTTATTCCCCATGGCTCTCACGTATGATAAGGGTACGAAATGAGTCATTCGGAAACTAAAAGAAAAGGAGAACACGTATATGGATATTATTGCCATTGTCCTAAGTTTATTTTTACTCGTAACCTTTGCTTATCGCGGATTCTCGGTCATCCTCTTCGCACCGATTTTCGCCCTCTTTGCCGCCAGCTTTTCGGGGCTGCCGATTTTACCGGGGTATACGGAATTGTTCATGGCTAAGGCCGTTACCTACATCAAGTCCTTCTTCCCGGTCTTCCTCCTCGGTGCCGTCTTCGGCAAGGTCATGGAAGAAACGGGCATGGCCCGCAGTATCGCCATGGAAACGATTAAGCTCATCGGGAAAGATAAGGCTGTCTTCGCCGTCGTCTTCGCCTGCATGATCCTCTGTTATGGCGGTATTTCTATGTTCGTCTGTGCTTTCGCCGTCTATCCCTTCGCTGCCGCGCTGTTCCGCGAAGCCGATATTCCGAAACGCCTGATTCCGGCCTGCTTCGTAGCCGGCGTCTTCACGGCTACTATGGACTGCTATCCTGGTTCGCCGCAGATCCAGAACATCATCCCGACGATTTATTTGGGAACGACGACTTTTGCCGCTCCTATCTTAGGTTTGATTTGCGGTACCTTGCTAATCGTCCTCTGCTTCATATACCTCGAATTCCGCCGCAAACAGATGGCCCGTTCCGGCGAAGGCTATGGCAACCATACCCTCAATGAAACGGTCATCGACCCGGAAGCTTCTCTTCCGCCCTGGCAGTTGTCCATCATCCCGCTCATCGTCGTCCTGGTCTTGAATTTCTACTTCTCCATGATTTTCCAGTGGGATGAATCATTGTTGGAACCGTTCCGCGCCATGAACGTGCCTCTGTTGGCAAAAGGCGTCCACAACGTCGTCGCTATCTGGGCCCTGGTCCTCGGCCTCCTGGCGGCTATCATCATCGCTGCTGCAACGGGCCGCAAGTTCATGTCCAAGAACACCAGCGTCAAAGCAGCTCTCAATGCCGGTGCTTTAGGTTCCCTGCTGGCTATTATGAACACGGCATCGGAAGTTGGCTACGGCAACGTCATTTCGTCCTTGCCGGGCTTCCTGGAAGTCGCTGATGCCCTCCTCGGTATCGGTCAGGGCATGCCCTTGTTCAACGTCGCCTTGATGGTCAACATCCTGGCCGGTATCACCGGTTCCGCTTCCGGTGGTCTGAGTATCGCCCTCGATATCTTTGGCCAGCACTTCCTGGCTGAAACGGCTGCCGTCGGCATCCCGGCTGAAGTCGTCCACCGTATCGCGGCCATGGCCTCCGGCGGCATGGACAGCCTGCCCCATAACGGCGCTGTCATCACGACCCTGGCTATCTGCGGCCTGACTCATCGCGAAGCCTACAAGGATATGTTCGCCATTACCCTCTTGAAAGTAGTCGTCGCCTTCTTCGGCGTATTCTTCTACATGTTAACGGGAATTGTATAATTTTGAAGGTCTTGTCGCACGACGACAAGACCTTTAAGTTGTTAGTTGTTAGTGGCGGGCCGCCCTTTGGGACGGCCCCTACAAATGCTAACAGCTAAAAAGAGGCTGTCGCACGTGCGACAGCCTCTTTTTCATTTCCCTTCTTTCAAATCGTCGGCACAGACTTTGCCGATGCGGGTGAGCAGGTTCAACACTTCTTCCCGTTCTTGAGGTGTGAATTCTTTGAAGACCATGTCGTTCAGTTCTTCGATGCGTTTCTGGACCGGTTCTTTGATGGCCATGCCGGCAGCGGTCGGTTTGACGCGGATGCTGCGGCGGTTGTTGGGGTCGAGGATGCGGTCGATGAGGCCGCGTTTCTGCATGCGGTCGAGGACGCCGGAAATGGTGGAGTTTTCGACGCGCAGGATGTTGGCGATTTCTTTCGGTGTCAGTGTTTCATGTTTCCAGAGACAGGCCAGGACGCCGTACTGACCGGGAGTGATGCCGAATTCTGACAAGTGTTCGGAGAAAATCAAAAAGACTTCGTGTTGGGAAATGGTTAGCAAAAAATTGATGCATCTCGTGTAATCCACAGGATATCTGCCTTCCTTCTGAAAATATTTCGTATTACCAATTACTATATATTTTATCATATTTTCGTATATATATCTATTGCTTTTTAGGAAATGCAAGAAAAAGCGGCAGTATGTGGCAATTCCCCGGCAAGTGCCGTATAATGGAGACGAAAACAAAAAAAGGAAGGAACACCATGAAACGCAAGCAAATTTTTGGCTTTGATTATACCAACAACGAGTATATGAAAATATTCATGTACCTCCTCGTCGGCGGCTCAGCGGCTCTCCTGGAATGGACGCTTTTTTATATTTTCTTCAGGCTGTTGTCAGCCAGTGCTGTCTTTTCCCTGCAGACCCAGACTGTCCTGGCAGCGACGACCCTAGCCTTTGCCACGTCGACGCTGTATCACTACATCCTCTGCAACCGCTTCGTCTTCGACAGCGGCAGCCGCTATCATCGCGGGACGGAAGTGTCCCTGGTCTTCCTGGTCAGTGCCATCGGCCTGGGCTGGAATCTCCTGCTCATGTGGCTGTTCACGTCGCCGGCTATTTTGGGCCTGAATCCGATGGTATCGAAGATTATGGCCAGCGCCATCGTCACGGTTTGGAATTATGTATCGCGTAAAAAATGGATATTTAAATAAGGGGGTGTCTCTATGGCACGAGCAGCGCGGATTATGGAAATTTTACAGGATATGATTCATATTGACAGTGAAACGAACACGCCCAAGGAAAGGCAGATGGAAAGTTATCTGCAGCAGTTCTTTTCTCACCTCGACGGCGTTGCCAGCGGACTCATCCATGTGCCCGACGATAATTGCCAGCGGTCTGTCGTCTACGGCCTCGTCCGCGGAAGCACGGGGCATACGGTCATTTTCATGAATCATCACGATGTCGTCGATGTCGAGTCCTATGGCTATCTGCGGGACCAGGCTTTTGACCCGCAAGGGCTCTATAAGGCGCTGGAACGGGCGCCGCTCAGTGAAGACGTGCGCCGCGACTGGGAAAGCGGCGAATGGCTCTTTGGGCGCGGTGCCTGTGACATGAAGGGCGGTGCGGCCGCGCAACTGACCGTCTTTGAGGACTATGCGGCTCAGCCGGGGAAGGCCAGCCTGATTTATTTATCCCTGCCCGATGAAGAAACGTATTCGGCCGGTATGCGGACGGCCATTACCTTGCTCAATGAATTGCGTTCTTCTTATGATTTGACCTATGACATCCTCATCGACAGCGAACCGAACCACAAGGAACAGGGCAAGCTCGTCGCCTATACCGGTTCGGTCGGCAAGATACAGCCTGTCGTCCTGGTCCAGGGCAAGCCCGTCCATATCGGCTGCTATGACAAGGGCATCAATCCTGTCGGCATCCTGGCCCATCTCATCGCAGCGACCGAAGGCAGCCAGGAGCTGACCGACAGTTGTGATGGCGAACAGACGCCGCCGCCGGCCTGGGTCTATCTCAGGGATCGCAAGGAACGCTATGACGTGACTTTGCCTCAGCGCGTGGCAGCGGCCCTGAATCTGCTGACTTACGACAAGACGCCCGATGACGTCATGTATGTCCTGCTGGAAGAAACGCGGCGGGCTGTCCACGACTTGCAGCAGACCATGGGCAGTGACCTGCCCGTTTCCGTTTGCAGTGCCGATGAGCTCTTGCAGCAGGCTGCGGCTTATCCCGGTTTCGACGTCTTCTATGAAGCGGCCAAGCAGGCTTCTTTTGTCGCCTTGCAGGATGGACGCAGTACGTATGTCGAAGAGACGATACATCTCTTGGAGCAGATTCTCGACTTCACGGGCATGACGGCGCCCATGGCCGTCGTCGCCTTTGCGCCGCCTTATTATCCGGCGGCTGACAGCCTGTCCTTCCCGACGCCGGCCTTTACGGGGTTGCTGGAAAAGATTTCCTCTATGACAGACGTCCGCTTCGACCGCTATTTCAACGGCGTTTCCGATTGCAGCTACTGCTGCGTCGACCCCGATTTCGACGAAGGCATGGTCGAAAAGAACCTGCTCCTCTGGGGCAAGGCTTATCCTTTCGACTTGGACAGTCTGAAAAAATTGCAGATTCCCTTCCTCCTCCTGGGGCCGTGGGGCAAGGACCTGCACGAACGGACGGAACGCGTTAATGTGGAAAGTGTATCCCAGAAATTGCCGCGCATCCTCGACGCCATTATTTCTTACGTTGGCCAGAAATAATCATAAAAAGTATGGGGATGACCGCAAGATGACTAAAAATCATGAAATAATGTAACCCACTTGTGACAATGATATGGTATACTAGAACATAATAATGTCATAGGTGGCACTATTAAATACCAATAGGAAGCTGGGATTTATGATGAAAAAGAAATCTTTAGTACTGGCTGCTGTTATGGCAGCATGCGCTACTTCCTTTGCTTTCGCTACGCCGCAGACGCAGTGGAACCAGGGACAGTGGCAGCTCGATTTAGGCGCTTGGAACCCGAAAGCTTCGGTTGACTCCAGCAACTGGTCGAAGACTAACTTCTCCGATTATGGATATGGTAAGGAAGACACGAACTCCAAGTGGGACTTCCAGGGCGGCCTCGGCTATGGCCTTTCTGACCGCTGGGCTTTGCAGTACAACTACTACGGCTTGAAGACCAAGAGCGACAACAACAAATCTTACAAGACCGATGGCGATGAACACGAAGTAAACCTCGTTTACTCCATCAACAAGAACTTCGCTGCCTTCGCTGGCTGGAACCGCATTAAAAACGACCTCGGTGGCAACATGAACGATACCAACAATGTCGCTCAGATCGGCTTGATCGCCAAAGCTCCGCTGGCTAAGAACCTCGACTTCTACGCTAAAGGCGCTGTCGGTACGGAAAAGACGACCATGTGGGAAGCTGGCCTCGGCTACAGCATCACACCGGACCTCGACATCAGCGCTGGCTATCGTTACTTGAACACCAAATTGGCTGATGGCGGCGATTCGACCTTTGGCAACAAAGACGACGCTAATATCTCCTACAAAGGCTTCATCGCTGGCCTCTCCTATCGCTTCGGCGGCGGCCACAAAGAAGCTCCGGATCCGGAACCGGTTTACACTCCGGAACCGACTCCGGCACCGGTCGTTGAAACTCCGGTCCAGAAGAACGACTACTACGTTGAAAGCGTTCACTTCGGCTTCGACGAAGACCAGCCGCTCGCTTCCGAACGCGCTAAGATGGACCACTTCGTCCAGGTTGCTAAAGCTAACCCGAACGATACGTTCAAACTCGTCGGCAACACCGATGCTAAAGGCACCGATGCTTACAACGATGACCTCTCCAAACGCCGCGTAGACAACGTAGCAGCATATGCTGAAAGCCAGGGCATCCCGGCATCGCAGATGCAGCTTGACTACAAAGGCAAGACGGATCCCGTCAGCACCAACGACACCGAACAGGGCCGCGCTGACAACCGCCGCGTAGATATCTGGCAGAATCACTAAAATTAGTGGCTCGTGGCTAGTTGTTCGTGGCTAGTGAAAAAGAAGCTGTCGCATAGCGACAGCTTCTTTTTTTTCTGTAGGGGCTCACACGTGGCGCCTCCTATAAGCTGCTAGCCCCTAACCACGAACCCCTAACC
>CABQJB010000044.1 GCA_902464195.1 uncultured Megasphaera sp. | reverse complement strand
CCACGAGACATCCGTCATAAATTTTGGCTGTGCACAGGATTCAGGCGGGACGCCCTTTGGGCGTCCCCTACGATGGCCCCGGATGGGGCGATTTTTACGAGCCGAGGGTCACTCGAGGCGATGTTGTTCTTTTGAGTGTGACGCCGCGTAGCGGCATCTGAGCCCGAGGCGGCCTGCGAACGGCGACCTGCGGCCTGCGGGGCCGTCAGGCCCCATGACCAGTCAAGGCGTCGATGAACTGGCGGGCGATGCTGGACAGGTAGCGGTGTTTGGGTGTGATGACGGCCAGCTGGGTGCGCAGGCGCGGTTCGTCGATGGCTTTGGTCTGGAGTTGGGGCAGGCGGGCCGGCGAGATGGCCGATGCCGGGACGACGGCATAACCTAATCCGGTTTCGGCCCAGAGCAGGGTTGTCCGGGCGTCGTCGTTGCGGCAGAGGAGGTTCGGAATGAGGTTGTGGGCTTCGCAGACGTCGTGGAAGAGCTGGTCGAAGCGGCGGTAGAGGATGAGCGGCAGATCTTGCAGTTGTTCTATGGTCAGGGTCGGCTGACCCGGGCTGGGGTCGGCCATAGTATCGGCGTAGGCCAGGACCATCGGTTCTTCGGGCAAGAAGGTGCAGTCGAAGGCGTCCTGCTTGAAGGGCGTGCGGACGATGCCGATTTCGATGAGGCCTTTGCGCAGCATGTCCAGGACGCGGAAGGTGTTGCCGTCATAGATTTCAAAGCGGATGCCGCGGTGACTGTCGTGGAATTGGCGGAGTGCCGGCCGGAGGATGACGCTGCCCGACGAGGACACGGTCCCGATGGACAGGGTGCCGCGCAGGCCGTTCTTGAAGTCGGCGATTTCCCGGCGTGTCGAGTCAGTGAGGGTGATGATCTGGCGGGCCCGGCGGTAGAGAATTTCGCCGGCATCGGTCAAGGTCACGCTGCGCGGTTCCCGCTGCAAAAGCTGTACGCCCAGTTCTTCTTCCAGGGCTTTCATCTGCTGGCTCAGCGGCGGCTGGGCCATGTGCAGGCGACGGGCGGCCGCCGTGATCTGGCCTTCTTCGGCGATGACCATGAAGTACGTGAGTTGACGGATATCCATATCGATGCCTCCTTGACATATGATTTACATATATTATATCAATTGTACAAATATTTTCAATATAGTAAAAGCCGTGTTATACTAAGACCATAGAAACGATGAATCGTCAAGAAAGGATGATAGATGATGAACGATATTGTGACTCCGAAACGGGATGCCCATTTCTTTTGGACCCTGTTCAAATCGACTTTTTTAATCAGCGCCTTCACTGTCGGCGGCGGCTTCGTCATTATTCCCCTCTTGAAAGGGAAATACGTCGATGAATACCACTGGATCAGCGATAAGGATACCCTCGACATGGTGGCCATCGCCCAGTCCATGCCCGGTGTCATTGCCGTCAACAGTGCCGTCATCCTCGGCTACCGCATGGCCGGTGTCCTGGGGACGCTGGTTGCCCTGGTGGCGACAGTGCTGCCCTGCCTGATTACGCTGAGCATCATTTCTTACTGCTATGATTTCTTTATCCAGAATCTCTATATCAAGATGATTCTCCGCGGTATGCAGTGCGGGGCGACGGCCCTCATCGTCAATGTCGGCATCGACCTCCTCATCAAGCAGGGGAAGAAGAAGCTCCTCCTTCCGATTGCCATCATCGTGGCGACGTTCATCGCCAACTTGTGCTTTGATGTCAATATCATGGCGCTCATCGTCATCGACGGCATCATCGGCTTTGCTTTCATGCGCGACAAGAAGTACGACTAAGGGGAGGGACTTATCATGATATATGCATTACTTTTTTGGGAATTCTGTAAAGTCGGGGCTTTCTGTGTCGGCGGCGGCTATGCGTCCATGCCGCTGATCCAGGCCAGTGTCGTCGATACCTTCCATTGGCTCTCAATGAGCGAATTTGTCGATATATTCACCATTTCTCAGATGACTCCGGGGCCGATCGGCATCAATGCCGCGACCTTCGTCGGCACCAAAATCGCCGGATTAGGCGGAGCTGTGGCTGCCACCCTGGGCTTCGTCACGCCGTCGTTTTTCTTGGGGATTATTTTAGCACGCGTCTTCCTCAAGTACGGTGACATCGGTCCTATCCGGGGCATCCTCAACGGCCTGCGCCCGGCTGTCGTCGCCCTCATCTGCGTCGCCAGCCTGAGCTTCATCCTCCTGGCTTTATGGAATACGGAAACCCTGCCCGATGACTGGTCGGCTTTCAGTCTCGGCGGCCTGGCTATCCTCATCCTGGCCATCGCGGCGACGCGGCGGAAAATCGGCGTCATCAAGGTCCTCATCGGCTCCGGCGTCTTAGGCCTGGCCTTAGGCATTGCCGGCCTCATCTAACTTCGATATATTGGGAGTCCAGGCTCTGGAGGAAGCGGCTCGGCGCATAGCGCTGATTGCCGATTCCCTGGTGCCAGCTCAGATACAGCCTCTTTTTGGCCCGCGTAATGGCGACATAAAAGAGGCGTTTTTCTTCTTCGATATTGCCTTTTTTTACGGACCAGAAAGTCGGGAAGACCCGGTCTTCCAGGCTGGCCAGGAAGACGTAGTCGAATTCCAGCCCTTTGGCCTGATGGATGGTGATGATGGGAATCTTCGGGTCCTTGGCCAGCATGCTGTCCAGTTCGCTGTTGGACAGGGCTGTCAGTTTGAGGAATTCCGCCAGGGCATCGCGGGGGTCCTGGGCCGGGTCGTCCGTTTCCTTGGCGATGCGGTAGAGTTTGCGGACGTTTTCCAGGCGGTCGATGTGATGGGCTGCATCGTTGGCGTCACGATGGCTCTCGTACCAGGCCTTGACGCCGCCTTCGTTCATGACGGCGGCGATGATGGCTATAGGCCGGCCCTGGTAGGACAGGCGGCGGAAACGGGCTATGTCGCGGCTGAAAGGGGCGAAGAGGGGAAGATACATGGCTAGGGAAGCGCGGCGGGCTGCCGTGGCCGGAGCTATCTTTTCTTTTACGGCATAGCCCAGGAGACCGGCCGTGGCCAGGATGTCGTCGAAGGCGTCGTGCGACGGCTGATGGTCGATGGGAAAGGTTTCGCTCAGCGTAGCCAGTTTATGGTTGATGAGATTGGGATAGAAACGGCGGTATATGTCCAGCGTGTCGTAATAGGGGAAGTCGCCGCTTTCGGCCATGTCCAGGCGCTGGAGCTCGCTGTGCAGGATGGACAGGTCATAGGTGACGTTGTGGCCGACGATGACCGCGTCCCTGGCAAAGTCCAGGAAGGCCGCCAGGGCTTCTTTGGGTTCCCGCCCTTCGGCGGCCAATTGTTCATCGCTGATGTGATGGACGTAGAACGAAGCGCCGACGGGACGGCTGGCGCGGACGTAGGTATTGAACGTGTCCGTGACCTGGCCCTGGGCGTCTAGGCGGACGGCGGCAATCTGGATGATTTCATCCGTCGTCGTGTCGGTTCCCGTGCTTTCGACGTCGAAGACGACAATCCTTTCTTCTGCCAAAGCTGTCAGCAGGAGGCCGTAAGGGTCGCCCGTTTCCTGGGAAATGGGGTCGATGAAGTCGCAGAGCCGGAGGCCCAGGCGGCGGTAGGATTCGCTTTCGATGGTTTCGATGGTCCGCCGGCCGATGCGGGGGACGAAGCGCAGGAGAATACGCTTCAGGCTGAGGTTGTCGTGCTTGTTGAGGAGCAGCCGCAGGTAGGCCAGGACGTCTTTACATTCCTGGCGTTTGAACAGGTGGAACTGGTCGATGCAGGTAACAGGCAGCCGGGATGCTGGCGGATAGTGAAGATTATGGGCCGTAATGCCCGTCCATAGCTGCTGGGCCTGGCGGTTGCCGCGGACGAGGATACAGGCCTTGAGGCGCTCTTCAGGCGGCAGCTGACTCAGTTCCTGGAAGATCCAGCGGCTTTCGTCGAGAAAGGTATCGGCCTGGTGGACGACGATGGGATCGCCCGGGATGGCGGCTGCGGCCTGGCCGGGCTGGGGATAGATGTGGTGGACCGTCACCTGGCCAAAGAGATGGTTCAGGCAGCTTTCGGCGGCCTTCAGGAGGAGCTGGGTGGCCCGGTAGTTGGTCGTAAAGGTGATTTCCCGGGGATGGTAGGTCTTACGGAACTGTTCGACGATGTATTCGGGATAGGAGCCGCGCCATTCATAAATGGTCTGGAAGTAATCGCCGCAGAGGAGGATGTTACGGCCCGGGAAGAGGCGGCTGATGACGGCGTACTCGACTTCGCTCGTGTCCTGCATTTCGTCGACGGCGATGAAGCGGAAGCGGTCCCGCCAGCGCTGGCAGCAGTCTTCGTCGCAGAGAAATTCGTAGGCGCCGGTGATGAGGTCCGTGAAGTCGACGGCGTGGTTGTCGGCCAGGACGGCATCGTATTGCTGGACCAGGGCGGCGCCGTGGTCTTGGAGCCAGGCCTGGAGGGCTTCTTTGGGCGCCGTGAAATCGTGGAGGTCCGGGATGACGCGCTGTTTCTTTACAAATTCGATGAAGTTCTGCAGGGCCTGGGTATCGTTGCCCGGCGCCGACGCGGCTGCCGGGAGGCTGTCGATGATCTGCCGGCAGTCTTCGTCGTCATAGAGCAGAAAATCGTTGTAACGGTCGCTCTGGCGCTTCGTTTCTTCTTTGATGAGGCTGTAGCAGAAACTGTGGATCGTCTTGACGACGACATCGAGACCCTTTTCGCGGGCCGTGGCGATGATGCGGTTCTTCAGTTCTTTGCAGGCCCGGTTGGTGAAGGTCAGGCAGAGTATCTGCGAGCCTTCGGCAGCACCTGTTTCCAGGATATGTGCGACCCGGCAGGCCAGGACGCGGGTCTTGCCCGTTCCGGCCGGCGCGTTGAGCAGAATCGGCTGCGACAGGTCGCTGACGACTTGCTGCTGCTGGTCATTTAATTCCATAATCTATCCCTCCATGTCGGTCATTTTCCTCCATTGTAACATAGTCGGCGCTATCCGTGCATAAACTGTGATGGAACAGGCGATTTTCATTGACAGTCCCGTAGGTTTTTGATAGAATCAAAGTGTGTTTGATAATCTTTCAATCAATAAGGAGATGCACTATGACAAGACGTTTATGGACAGGTTCTTTGCCGTTTGTAAACAGTCTCCGTGTGTCTAACTGAAAAAGCCCAAAGGTGACGTGTGTCACTTTTGGGTTTTGTTTTTCCTAAGGAGGGGTCTCTGTTGAAGGTCGGTTTGATCATGGGAAGCGATTCTGATTTTCCCGTTATGAAAAAAGCGATTGCTATTTTTAAAGAATTTGGTGTTGAATATGAAGTCTTGTTAGCGTCGGCCCACCGTACGCCGGCTGCTGTCCGGGAATTCGTTTCGACAGCCGAAGAACGGGGCATCAGTGCCTTTGTCGTCGGTGCCGGTATGGCAGCTCATCTGCCCGGTGTCGTCGCCAGTTATACGACGCTGCCTGTCATCGGCGTCCCCTTGGAAAGCGGAAGCCTCCAGGGCATGGATGCGCTGCTGGCCATCGTACAGATGCCGTCGGGCATCCCCGTTGCCACCGTCGCCATCAACGGTGCCAAGAACGGAGCGCTCCTGGCCGTACAGATCGGCGCTGCCAGCGATGCTGAATTAGCCAAGAAATACAAGGCCTATCGCGAAAACATGGCTAAGGAAGTCATGGAAAAGAACCAGAAATTGCAAGAAACCGTAAAGTCCCTCTAAGGGCAATACAGACTATTTTTCGTTATAACAGGAGGTTTAATTCATGTTTTACGATCCGATTTGGGATAAGCAGCATGAAGAATGTGGTGTCTTAGGTATTTACGATAAACACCTCGATATTCCCCGCTATATTTACTGGGGGTTGTTCGCATTACAGCATCGTGGCCAGGAAAGCGGTGGCATCGCCCTGACCGACGGCCAGGATATCCATACGTACCGCGGCATGGGCCTCATCAGCACGGTCTTCGCCAACGGCGTACCTGACGAAGAAGGCGGCCCCGTCGGCATCGGCCACGTCCGCTATTCGACGACAGGCTCCAATAATCCCCGCAATATCCAGCCTCTGGCCGTATACACGCCGATGGGACAGCTGGCCCTTGCCCATAACGGCAACCTGACCAACACCCGGGCCCTGCGGGAAGAACTGGACCGCGGCGGCGCGACGTTCCAGACGACCATGGACAGTGAAATCATCGTCAACCTCATCAGCCGCAGTCAGAAAGACACCATCGAAGAACGCATCATGGAAAGCATGAACCGCATCCAGGGGGCGTACTCGCTGGTACTCATGACGAAAGATACGCTCTATGGTGTCCGCGACCCCTATGCCTTCCGTCCGCTGTGCATCGGCCGTACCGATGAAGGCGGCTGGGTCCTGGCTTCGGAAACGTGTGCCCTTGATGCCATCGGCGCCAAGTTCGTCCGCGACGTACAGCCCGGCGAATTCGTCCAGATCAATGAAAAGGGCGTCAAATCGTCGATCTTTGCCAAGGCACCGCGCAAGCAGGTCTGTTCCTTTGAATACATTTATTTCGCCCGTCCGGACAGCGTCATCGACGGTCAGGATGTCTACCAGGCCCGTCTGAACATGGGCCGGGAAATGTGGAACGAAACGCAGTATGATGCGGACATCGTCATTTCCGTCCCGGACAGCGGCAACACGGCGGCTATCGGCTATGCCCAGGCTTCGGGCATCCCCTTCAAGCACGGCCTCATCAAGAACCGTTACATGGGCCGTACCTTCATCAAGCCGAACCAGAAACAGCGTGAACTGGCTGTCCGCATGAAGCTGAATGTCGTCAAGTCCGTCGTCAAGGGCAAGCGTATCGTCATGGTCGACGACTCCATCGTCCGCGGCACGACGAGCGGCATCATCTGCAAGCTCCTGCGCGAAGCCGGCGCCAAGGAAGTCTACATGTGCGTATCGGCACCGCCTATCAAGTATCCCTGCTTCTACGGCATCGACACATCGGTCCGCAAGGAACTCATCGCCTCGACGTTCAGTGTCGAACAGATCCAGAAATACATCGGCGTCGACAAACTCCATTTCATTTCCATCGACGGGCTCAACCGGGCTGTCGAACATATCCCCAAGGAAGATATGTGCTTAGCTTGCTTCAATAACGACTATCCTACGGACACTCCGCAGGCCACTGAGGAAGGAGAAAAATATGCTCTCGAACACAAATAAAGGATTGACTTATGCTGATGCCGGCGTCGATATCGATGCTGGCAACAAAGCCGTAGAATTGATGAAAGATTCGGTCAAAGCCACGTACCGTCCGGAAGTCCTCGGCGACCTCGGCGGCTTCGGCGGCCTCTTTTCCCTGATGAACAGTGACATCAAGAAACCGATCCTGGTCAGTGGCACCGACGGTGTCGGCACGAAACTGCGCCTGGCCATCATGATGGGCAAGCACGATACGGTCGGTCAGGACTGCGTCGCCATGTCCATCAATGACGTCCTCGTCCAGGGCGCTGAACCGCTCTTCTTCCTGGACTACATCGCTGTCGGCAAGCTCGACCCGGTCCAGGTTGCGACTATCGTCAAAGGCGTCGCCCATGCCTGCCAGGAATCGGGCTGCGCCCTGCTTGGCGGCGAAACGGCTGAAATGGCCGGCTTCTATGCCAAAGACGACTATGACCTGGCTGGCTTCGGCGTCGGCATCGTCGACCGCGACAAGGTCATTACCGGCGAAAACATCAAGGCCGGCGACGTCCTCATCGGCCTGCCGTCGACTGGGGTCCACTCCAACGGTTTCTCCCTGGTCCGCAAGATCGTCCTGGAACGACAGAATATGAAGCTCGACCAGTACGTCGACGAACTGGGCATGACCATCGGTGAATGCCTGCTCACGCCGACCCGCCTCTATCCGCGTCCGTGCCTGCCGATTATCAAGAACTTCACCGTCAAGGGCATGGTCCATATCACCGGCGGCGGTTTCTATGAAAACATCCCCCGCGTCCTGCCGAAAGGCGTCGGCGTCGATATCGACGTCACGTCGTGGCCGCAGCTGCCGATTTTCGGGCTTCTCCAGAAATGGGGCAACGTCGATGCCAAAGAAATGTACCGTACTTTCAACATGGGCATCGGCATGATTATGATCGTCGATGAAAAAGACGCTGACGCCGTCCTCAAGAACCTGGCCGACCGCGATGAAAAGGCCTATGTCATCGGCAAAGTCGTCGATTCCGACGTACCCGTAACCTTGCGGGGAGGCGTATTCCATGACTAAGAAGAAAATGGTCATTTTCGCATCGGGCCGTGGCTCCAACGCCATAGCCCTCCACGATGCCGTCGAAGCCGGCACGATCAATGCGGAAATCAAGGCCCTGGTCTGCGATATCCCGGGCGCACCGGTCATGGACCGGGCGAAAGAATGGGGCGTGCCGGTCATTTTAGCCGACCGCAAATCCTTCGACTCGAAAGCAGCCTTTGAAAAATACATCCTCGACGCCATCGAACCCTATCAGGCTGACGTCATCTGCCTGGCCGGCTTCATGCGCCTCTTGAGCGGTGACTTCATTTCCCATTATGAACACAAGATGCTCAACATCCACCCGGCCCTGCTGCCGTCGTTCCGCGGCCTTCACGCCCAGCGCCAGGCCGTCGAAGCCGGTGTCAAGATTGCTGGCTGTACGGTTCATTTCGTCGTTCCCGACATGGATGCCGGTCCGATTATCTTGCAGTCGGCCGTACCGGTTTACGAAGACGATACGGAAGACACGCTGGCAGCCCGGATCCTTACCAAGGAACATCCGACTTACGTCAGAGCGGCAGCGCTCTTTTGCGATGATAAATTGACCATCGACGGTAATGTCGTCAAAGGGACTCAGGAATAGGAGGAATTTTCCATGAAAGTAAAACGCGCACTCATTAGTGTATCTGATAAAACGGGCGTCGTCGAACTGGGCAAAGCCCTGGCTGACCTCGGCATTGAAATCATCTCCACGGGCGGCACTATGCGGACCCTGAAAGAAGCTGGCGTACCGGTCATTGCCGTCCAGGACGTCACGGGCTTCCCGGAAATGATGGACGGCCGCGTCAAGACCTTGAACCCCATGATCCACGGGGCTATCCTGGCTGTCCGCGACAATCCGGAACACGTCAAAGCCATGAAAGAACACGGTATCAAACCGATCGACCTGGTCGTCGTCAACCTCTATCCGTTCCAGCAGACCATTGCCAAACCGGATGTCACCCTGGCTGAAGCCATTGAAAACATCGACATCGGCGGTCCCTGCATGGTCCGCGCTTCGGCAAAGAACAACAAATACGTCGCCATCGTCACCAACCCGGCGAAATACGGCGAAATCATTTCCATCCTCCAGAAGGACGGCGAATTCTCCGACCAGTACCGCCTGGAACTGGCTCAGGAAGCCTTCCACCACACGGCTGTCTATGATACGGCCATTGCCGCATACCTGGCTGAACAGGTTCAGAAGGGGGCTGCAAAATAATGAAAGTAGCAGTCATCGGCGGCGGCGGCCGCGAACATACTTTGGCCTGGAAATTGGCTCAGAGCCCGAGCGTCGATAAGCTCTATGCCATTCCCGGCAGCGCCGCTATGAGTGAAGTTGCCCAGTGCGTCGACATCGCCCTGTCTGATTTGGACGCCATCACGGACTATGCCAAAAACGAAGGCATCGACATGCTCGTCGTCGGCCCGGAAGTCCCCTTGACCGAAGGCATTGCCGACCTGGCCCAGTCCAAGGGCCTGGCTGTCTTTGGCCCCAATAAGGCCGCAGCCCAGATGGAAGGGTCCAAGGTCTTCGCCAAGAACCTCATGAAGAAATACCACGTCCCGACGGCAGCCTATGCCTCCTTTACCGATGGCGATGCTGCCAAGGCCTATATTAAAGAACAGGGCGCACCCATTGTCGTCAAGGCTGACGGCCTGGCTGCCGGCAAAGGCGTCGTCGTCGCCCAGACGGAAGCAGAAGCCATCGAAGCCGTCAACGCCATGATGGAAGACCACATCTTCGGTGCTTCCGGCGGCCGCATCGTCATTGAAGAATGTATGGTCGGCGAAGAAGCGAGCCTCCTGGCTTTCGTCGATGGCAAGACCATCGTGCCCATGATTTCCGCCCAGGACCACAAGCGTATCTTCGATAACGACGAAGGCCCCAACACGGGTGGCATGGGGGCTTATGCTCCGGCTCCGGTCGTCACGCCGGAAATCCGCAAGGAAGTCGAAGAAAAGATTCTGAAACCCGTCGTCGATGGCCTCAAACAGGAAGGCATCACCTATCAGGGCTGCCTCTATGCCGGCCTCATGATCACAGCCGACGGCCCGAAAGTCGTCGAATTCAACTGCCGCTTCGGCGATCCCGAAACGCAGGCCGTTCTGCCGCTCCTCGACGGCGACCTGGCCCAGATCATGTATGCCTGCGCCAAGGGTACGCTGACGGCCGATATGGTCCACTGGAAAGACGCCGCTGCCTGCTGCGTCATCATGGCTTCTGCCGGCTATCCCGCTTCGTCCCATAAGGGCGATGTCATCAACGGCCTCGATGCTGTCGACAAAGAAGACGTCATGGTCTTTCATTCCGGCACGGCCAAGAAAGACGGCCAGTACGTCACCAACGGCGGCCGCGTCCTCGGCGTCACAGCCGTAGCAGGGGACCTCAAGAGCGCCATCGAAAAGGCCTATGCCAACGTCAAACGCATCCACTTCGACGGCCAGCAAGTCCGCAGCGACATCGGCGCCAAAGGCTTGAAACACTTGAAATAACGTTCATCGTTCATTGTTCGTCGTTCATCGAAGTCTTTTTCGACCTGCGATGAACGACCGACGACGGTTGTAGTTTGCAGAGAAACCTTTAAATTGAAAGCCATCCGCTAACCACTAACCACTAACTGCTAACCACTTAAAAGGACTTGTCGTCGTACGACAGGTCCTTTTTTCATTACCACACGAAAGGAAGGTCGTTATGACACAGTTTATTACGCCAGTGGAAGCGGCGCGTCTCGTCGGCGATGATATGACCCTGGCGGTCAGCGGCCATGCCGGCTTCGGGACGCCGGACGGACTGTTCAAGGCCCTTCACGACCGCTATGGTGAAGAAGGCCACCCCCGCAATGTGACCTTGGTCAAGATTGCCGGGACCGGTGACGGCGGCCAGCGAGGCGGCGACCGCCTGGCCGCTGACGGCCTCATCGGGACGATCATTACCAGTCATTTCGGCATGGAAAAGAAGCTGGCCGATAAGGTCGCGGCCAATCAGTGCCTGGCTTATACGATTCCCGCCGGGACGATACTGGCCTTGTATCGGGCCATCGCTGCCGGTCACAAGGGCGTCTGGACCGATATCGGTCTGCACACGTTGGCCGACCCGCGCCTGGACGGCAGCAAGGCCAATGAGAAGACCGTCCGCGAAGGCAAGGATATCGTCCGCCTGGTCTCGTTCGACGGTGACGACTACTTATATTATCCAGCCTTTCCCATCCAGGTCTGCTTCATCCGCGGCTCCCTGGCCGATGAAGACGGCAACATTTCCCTCCAGCGCGAAGCCATGATCGGCGAACAGCTGGAAGTGGCCGAAGCGACGCACAATTCCGGCGGTATCGTCGTCGTCCAGGTCGAAGACGTCGTGCCTCGCGGCAGTCTCGATTCGCGGCTCGTGAAGATACACCATTTCCTCGTCGACTACGTCGTCGTGCCGCGGCCGAAGTACCACGTCCAGAGTTTTTCGACGCACGGCTACCGGCCGGAACTGAGCGGGGAAGGGCGCAAGTCCATCCAGTCCCTGCCGCCGCATCCTCTGGATAACCGCAAAATCTGTGCCCGCCGGGCGGCGATGGAACTGAAACAGGGCGACGTCATGAACCTGGGCATCGGCATCCCGGAAATCATCGGCTCCGTCGCGGCCGAAGAAGGCTTCGGGCCGAGCCTGACCCTGGCGGCCGATTCGGGCATCATCGGCGGCATTCCCTTGTCTGGCCTCGATATGGGGGCCGCTGTCAATGCCGAAGCAGAACTGAAGATGGCCGACATGTTCGACATCTGCCACGGCGGCGGCCTCGACCTCTGTGCCCTGGGCCTGGCGGAAATCGACGCCATGGGCAATGTCAACGTCTCGAAATTCCACGGCCGCGTCACTGGGCCCGGAGGATTCATCGATTTGGCCCAGCATACGAAGAAGCTCATCCTCATGGGGACATTTACGGCTGGCGGCCTGCGTGAGCACTGTGAAGACGGGAGGCTGGTCATCGACCGCGAAGGGAAGTACCAGAAATTCAAGACGGATATCGAACAGGTCACCTTTTCCGGGGACTACGCCGCAGCCCATGGCCAGCACGTCCTGGTCGTCACCGAACGGGCCGTCTTCCGCCTGACACCGCAGGGACTCATGCTGACAGAAATCGCCCCGGGCGTCGACCTGGAACGGGACGTTTTGGGCCAGATGGAATTCCGCCCCATCATCGCCGACGACCTGCACCAAATGGACAGCCGCATCTTCCAGCCCGACCCCATGGGGATAACGTAGGGGCGACCCAAAGGGGCGCCCGCCGAGTCCGCCATGTTTTATATAATATGGAGTACGCAGGCCGCAGGCCGCCGTTCGCAGTTCGTAAAAGGCACCCCAATGGGGTGCCCATGTAGGGGCGAC
>CABQJB010000043.1 GCA_902464195.1 uncultured Megasphaera sp. | reverse complement strand
TGGAAAAATATGACAAAGATTTCTAAGAAATTTACACAAAATTCTTGACATACCCGGAAGTCCGTGGTCTTCGCCTCTGCGTCAATCAGTCTGGTGACAGGATGGATGAACAAGTCCTTGGTTCAGATGTGCAGGAAATCAATAAACTGACCGTCATTGCCAGTGATGGGTATAAAGATTTTGTCTCTTCGCTTCAAAACGACATTAAAGACGACCTGTATGAACGTCCGACCAAAGCTACAGTGGAATATTTCCAAGGCAAGCGGATTAAAATTGGCGACGATGTGGTGACTATTACTAGTGACCAGGCAAATGCGATTTATTTCTATCTTGTCAAGAACTCTTATATAGATGAAGATGGGCATGTAACAGATGCGTATCGTGCTGACGCAGAAAACAAGACCTTAGCTCCGCTTCCGGACAAGATAAAGAGTATGGCAGCGGGAGTGCATGCACTGGTCCAGAGTATTTTTGATGAACATGCACTGGATGATATGATTGATGACGGTCATCAGACTAAAATTCAGGAAAACGAGTTGAATGATAACTTCTATAAGAAAGAATTCCAGACTCTTTGGCACTACATCAACCATAAGTGGAGCTATACTGTACATTTTGATAGTCAGGAGCTGATTCAAAAAGCAATTCGCCATATTGATGAGAAGCTTTTTGTTTCTCAATTGCAGTATACCATAACCAAAGGGAAGCAAGGCGACGATTGGTCAGCTGAGACTATAAAATCAGGGAATGGTTTTGTATCAGAAAAAAGCCATACATACAATTTGAAACGAGGCGAAACAAGCCAAGTCAAGTACGATCTTGTTGGCAAAATTGGTGCTGGGACACATTTGACTAGAAAAACGGTTGCTATGATTCTGAAGGGGATTTCTCCTGCGAAATTTGCAATGTACCGGCATAATCCGGAAGAATTCATTTCCAAGGTAACGAAACTTATCAATGAAGAAAAGGCCACCATGATTGTCGATGACATTACGTATAACAAGACAGATGGCACCTATGATTCTGAAATATTTACAGCTGAAAAAAATAAAGACTTTTCTAAGGCGTATCTTTCCAAGAAAAATGTGCAGGACTATGTATTTACCGATGGAACAGCAGAAAAATCTATAGAACGAAAATTTGCAGAAGACATGGATTTGGACGACAAAGTGGTTGTATATGCTAAATTGCCGCGCGGCTTCCAGATTCCGACTCCTGTTGGGAACTATGCACCGGACTGGGCGATAGCGTTCCAAAAGGGAACTGTGAAGCATATTTACTTTGTAGCTGAAACAAAAGGCTCTATGGAAAGTATGGATTTGCGCCCTATCGAACAAGCCAAGATTAAGTGTGCAAAAAAACTGTTCAATGAAATCTCAACGGACGATGTGGTATATGAACAAGTAGATTCCTATCAGAATCTACTAAGCATGATGAACGCTATCTAAAAAAATATGAAAGACTTATAAAGAGCGCTGAACCGTTATGTGGTTCAGCGCTCTTTGCCGTGTAAAAAATTTTTCAAAGAAAGACTTGACCGGTAGTTTCTACCGAATGATAGGATGTTTTTGTACCGCGAAGGAACAGGCGGACAAGATAGGTGTTAGTCATGGGCTTTTCAAAAAAAGTTGAAAAACTTTCAAAAAAGGCCTTGACCGGTAGTAAATACCGAATGATAGCATACTACTTGTACCGGGGAACACGATACGGTACGAACTTAGATAGCTTAATGTATTGGTACATATAAAAGGAGATAATCTACAATGAAAAACATGAAGAAAAAAGTAATGGCTATGGTTTTTGCTGCAATGACAGTTGTTGGTGCTTCGGCTTTCGCTGCGGCTCCGGCTTACAATTATTCGGAAAATGGTGATTTTGAAGCGGCTGTCGTCGATGTCGTCCCACAGGCTGAAAGCAGCGATAGCTACCGCGGGTATTCGGAAAACGGTGATTACACCGCAGCCGTTATTACCGATGTACCGCAGAGAACGGTAGCAGACCGCGGCGTCGGTTATTCGGAAAATGGTGACTATCAGGCAGCCCGTGCTTAATTAGGAAAGGGAGGATATGACAATGATTTCAAAGAAAAAACTGGCCCTCATGGCCATGATGGTCATGTCGTTAGGAGTTACGTCGGTCAGCCTGGCTGCCGGTCCGGTGACGACAGGCAATCCGTACGGTCTGGTCTACGCCAATGCGATTACGCAGAATGAAAAAGGACAGGTCAATATCCACCCGGTCCACTATGACCTCGATGGCCGGACGATTGCGGCCAACGTCTACACACCGAAGAATTATGACCCGGCGAAATCCTATGCCGCTATTGTTGTCGCCCATCCCAATGGCGGCGTCAAGGAACAGGTCGCCGGCCTGTATGCACAGAAGCTGGCCGAAGCCGGTTATGTGACCATTGCCGCCGATGCCTCCTTCCAGGGCGCCAGCAGCGGGGAACCGCGTCATCAGGACATGCCCTACTTCCGGACGGAAGATATCCACGGCATGGTCGATTACATCAGCCAGTATCCCGGCGTCGATAAGAACCGCATCGGGGCTTTGGGCATCTGTGGCGGCGGAGGATACACCCTCAACGCTGCCAAGTCGGATAAGCGCATGAAAGCCGTAGCCACCATCAGCATGTTCAACTCTGGCCGCGTCCGCCGCGAAGGATATATGGATTCCCAGAAAGACAGCGTCCAGGAACGCCTGAAAGCAGCCAATGATGCCCGCCAGAAGGCCGTAGAAACTGGCGAACATTCCATTTCCGGCCACGTTGATTTTGAATCCATTACGCCGGAACGGCTCAAGAGCATCCCGACCGATCTTTACCGCGAAGGCCTCATCTATTACGGACAGACGCATCGCCATCCCAACTCCACCTTTGACTATACGACGGACAGCCTGTCTGAATTGATGACCTGGGATGCCACGGACCACATCGACCTCATCAATGTACCGCTCCTGATGATTGCCGGCAGCAAAGCCGATTCGCTGTACATGACGGAAGATGCTTATCAGAAAGCTACGGGCACCCAGGATAAGGAACTCTTTGAAATCCCCGGAGCTACCCATATCCAGACGTATTACGTACCGAAATATGTCAACCAGGCTACAGCTAAATTGACAGAATTCTTTGGCCGGACTTTACGGTAATTGAAATAGGAGGATGGACGATGGAAAACTTTATCTTTGAAAATAGTACGAAAGCTTATTTTGGCAAGAAATGCGTATCCCAGTACCTGCCGAATCTGCTCAGCCAGTATGGCAGCCATGTCATCTTGGCGTATGGCGGCGGCTCCATCAAGCGCACGGGCATTTACGACGAAATCATGGGAATCTTGAAAGCTGCCGGGAAAGACGTCGTCGAATTCAGCGGGATCATGGCCAATCCGACGTACGATAAAGTCCTCGAAGGGGCTGCCCTGGCCCGTCAGCATCAGGCCGACCTGATTCTCGCCGTCGGCGGCGGTTCCGTCATGGACTGCTGCAAAGCTGTCGCCCTGGCAGCTGTCTACGACGGCGATATCTGGCAGGATTTCTGGGCGAAACCGGGCCGTATCGAGGTGACACCCGTTCCCTTGGGCATCGTCATGACCACGTCCGGCACGGGCAGTGAAATGAACGGCGGTGCCGTCATTACCAACGAAGCCCTGAAAATCAAGACGGGCCGCGATTATCCGCAGCTCAATGCCCGCTTTGCCCTTCTGGATCCGCTCTATACGTATACGGTGCCGAAAAAGCAGATGATTTCCGGCGCTTTCGACTCATTTACCCATATGATGGAAACGTATTTCAGCGCACCCGACGAAGATAATGTTTCCGACAGCCTTAATGAAGCCCTCATGAAGAGCTTCGTCCGCAACCTCCGCAAGGCCATTGCCAATCCGGAAGATTACGAAGCCCGCAGTAATCTGGTTTGGGCCTCGACGATGGCCGAGAACCGTATCCTCAAGTTAGGCAAACAGTGCGATTTCCAGGGCCATATCCTGGAACATGCCCTGGGCGCCTTCACGGATTGCAACCACGGCTGCGGCCTGGCCGTTCTGCTGCCGGTCTATTATCGCCATATCGAAGCGGCCGGCGCCAAAAAATTCGCCCGCTTCGCCACGGAAGTCTGGGGGTTTTCGCCAGAAGGCAAGACCCTGGCCGAACGGGCCAATGACGGCGTCGAAGCCCTGGTTTCCTTCGTCAAGGAAATCGGCCTGCCTACGACCCTGCGGGAATTGGGCATGACTGAAGACCAGAAAGACTTATTGCCGAAAATCGCCGCCACCTGCGTCGCTTCGCCCGGCAGCTATAAGCATCTCGATGGAGATGAAATCCTCGATATCTTCAAGGAAGCCTGGTAGAAAGGAAGTCATTCCATGCTCGTCGGTGACCTGGCTACGCCGTCTGGCAATGTCATTCCGCTGCTGGCGGCCATTTATATAAAGATGCCTATCCCGTTTCCGTCCAGGGGATTGCCGTCACGACGGCCGTAGCTGTCGTTACCATGCCCCTCGTCGCTTTGGCAACCGGGTTAGGCTGATAAAGGAGGTACTGTCTATGTGGAAAAAATTCATCCTGCTGGCGGCCGTGACTGCCATGAGCCTGACCGGAGCGGCCCTGGCAGCCGCTGCGGCACCGCCGTCGCCGGCTAAGGTCACGGCCATGCTGAAACACACGAAAGGCGCCGTCTTTCCCGTCGGGACTTATAATGCCAGCAACGTCCATCATTTTACTGGCGACAGTTATGTCGCTCCCTTATCGCAGGGAAAGGTCCCGGTGGCCAATGTGACCTTCGTGAATGGCGCTCACACGTATTGGCATGTCCACCATGGGACGAGCCAGACCTTGCTGGCCGTTTCGGGCAAAGGCTATTATCAGATTGCCGGTCAGGCTCCGCAGGTCCTGCTGCCCGGCCAGAGCGTGACCATTCCCGAAGGCGTCCGCCATTGGCACGGCGCAGCACCGGGACAGATGTTCCAGCATATTGCCGTCATGGAACCCGTCCAGGGAGCCTGGACGGAATGGTTCATCCCCGTCGATGAACAGCTGTTCCAATCGTTATCGTAAGCATTTTAGAAAGGAATCATTATGAAAACTCGTACACTAGGAAAAGATTTCACCGTCTCGGCCATCGGTCTGGGCTGCATGGGCATGAGCCATGGTTATGGCCGGCCGAGAGATAAAAAAGAAATGACTGAATTACTGGCCCAAGCCGTCGATTTCGGCTATACTTTCTTTGATACGGCCGAAGTATATGGGACGCCGGAAGACCCGCATGCCAACGAAACACTGCTGGGTGAAGCCTTGAAGCCCTTCCGCGACCGCATCCAGATCGGCACGAAGTTCGGCATCCACTTCGACATGACCTCGACGGCGACGAATAAGCCCGTCGTCCCCGATGCCCGGCCGGAAATCATCCGGAAATCCGTCGAAGATTCGCTGAAGCGGCTCCAGACGGACCACATCGACATTTATTATCAGCACCGCCAGGACCCGGCCGTACCGGTCGAAGAAGTTGCCGGCGTCATGGCCGACCTCATCCAGGAAGGGAAAATCCTGCACTGGGGCCTTTCGGAAGTCGATGCCGATACGTTGCGCCGGGCCCATGCCGTCTGCCCGGTCACGGCCGTCCAGAACCGCTATTCTATGATGGCCCGCTGGTATGAACCGATGTTCCCGGTACTGGAAGAACTGCAAGTCGGGCTGGTCGCTTTTTCGCCGATGGCCAACGGCCTGCTGACGGCCCGCTACGACAGCCATTCCCATTTTGAAGCGGGCAGCGATTATCGCAGTGTCATGCCGCAGTTCCAGAAAGAGGGTATGGAAAAGAATCAGGAATTACTGCAGTGGATCCGGGAACTGGCCCGCCTCAAAGGAGCGACACCGGCTCAGATTTCGCTGGCCTGGATGATTTGCAAGAAGCCGTGGATCGTACCGATCCCGGGAACGACGAACGTCGGACGCATGAAAGAAAACGGGGCGGCCGCCGATATCGCCCTGACGGCGGATGAAGTCCAGCGTATCGACGATGCATTAGACCAGCTGGATATGTCCGATGTCTTCGGCGGATCGCCGACGGTGAAAGACTAGTCTTTTTTTCCTTGGCAATGAGCCAGGAAGGCAGTCAGGCGCTGCTGGTCTTCCGGCGAGAGCTGGCGGAATCGGCAGATCAGGTTCCATTCTGGCTCCGTCAGGGACTCCCTATCGGGATAACCCAGGAGCCAGCCTGGGCTGACATCGAGGGCGGCGGCGATGCGGTCGATCTTATCCTGTTTGGGACTGTATTTTCCCGAAAAATAGTCTGACAGGGATGACGGCCGGATTCCCGTGGCCCGGGATAAGTCGGCCTGGGTCATCTTTTTTTCAGCCATGCATTGCTGGATGCGCTGCAAGAGTTGTCGTTTCATAGAAAAACCTCTCTTATGATGTAGAATAGAAGCGGTAAGCTAGTCCTATTATAGAGAGAATTATCCTGGCCGACAAGCTAAAAATAAAAAAACAGTAGTTACTACCGGTATAAAAATAGACGGCTATCATGCGATTTCCTTCTTATCCGGAAGTTACTACCGGATAAGAAGGAGGCGAGAACGTGCCATTTACCTTTGATTATCGGGCCCTGCGCTGCTTCATTGCCAAACATTTCCAGTCGCAGGAACAATTTGCCCAGTTCCTCGGCATCCCACCGGCGGCCCTGCAGGCCCGGCTGGACAACGAGGTCCCTTTTACCCAACGGGAAATCGACATTACTGCTCAGTTTGCGACCAACAAGATTTTGACGGCCGAAGATATTACCCGCCTGTTCTTTACCCATACCGTTCGCAAAGTCGATGAGTGAGCCCCATAATCCCATAAGATAACGTATACAAAATACAATAAGGGAAAAGATTGACAAAGGATACGAAAAAAGCCTATGCTAAAAATACGGAAAACCGTATACATAGGCTTTTTCCGTGTCCTTATTTTTTTTTAGGAAAATGAAATCTGCCTCTTGACCGGTAGTTGCTACCGCAAGGTATAGTAAGAGGGTAAAGAAGATACCAGATAAATGGTGGATACAGAAAAAGAAAGAGGATGAATGATATGAAAGTATTGTTAGTCAATGGATCTCCGAATGAAAAAGGCTGTACCTATACGGCATTGCAGGAAGTAGGCCGGACGCTGGAAGGTCTGGGCATTGAAACCGAAACGTTCTGGATTGGCAAGAAACCTATCGGCGGCTGTATCGCCTGCCATAAATGCCGGGAAATCGGCCGCTGCGTCTTCGATGACATCGTCAATGAATTCCGGGCTAAAGCCTTGATGGCCGATGGTTTCGTCTTTGGCTCGCCCGTCCATTTTGCCGCCTTGGCCGGCAATATGGCGTCCTTCATGGACCGTGTTTTCTATTCCGAAGCCAATGGCAACGGCAATAAGGCCTTTTATCTCAAACCGGCTGCGGCTGTCATTTCGGCCCGCCGTGCCGGGACGACCGTCTCCTTCGACCAGATGAACAAGTATTTCACTATTGAGGAAATGCCCATTATTTCATCGTGCTATTGGAACGAAGTCCACGGCGCCGTAGCGGAAGAGGTCCTGCAGGATAAAGAAGGGATGTATACTATGCGTGTCCTCGGCCGCAATATGGCGTATTTCCTGCGCTGCCAGGAAGCGGCCCGCCAGGTTGGCGTCGCCCTGCCGGAACGAGAAACACCGATTTTGACCAACTTCATTCGCTAGAAAGGGGATTTTTTCATGAAATTACCGAAACTCGCTGCCGCCCTGTTAGCGGCCTCCTTATTGACAGGCTCGGCTTTTGCCATGAAACCGGTTACTATCGTCGACCAGGGGAGCTTCCTGGCCGGCGGTACAGTCGTTACGGCACCGGGGACCTATAAGGGGACGACGGAACCGACGAATAATGCCGGCGAAACCTTGCACGGTGACCATGCCTATGTCTTTTATCAAAAACCGAAAAATGCCCATCATAACAGCCTGGTCTTCCTGCATGGCTATGGCCAGTCGGCCAAGACCTGGGAAACGACGCCGGATGGCCGCGATGGATTCCAGAACATCTTCTTGGAAAAAGGCTATAAGACATACCTCGTCGATGAACCGCGCCGCGGCCGTGCCGGCCGGTCGACCGTCGCCACAACGATTACGGCCCGCCCGGATGACCAGTTGTGGTACAATAACTTCCGCATCGGCCAGTGGCCGGATTATAATGCCAATGCAGCCGTTCCCAGAGATGAAGCTTCGCGGGACCAGTTCTTCCGGGCTATGACGCCGGATACGGGGGCTTTCGATGAAAAAGTCGTCGTCCAGGCCATGACAGCTGTCTTTGAAAAAGCCGGTGACGGTGTCTTGATCACCCATTCGGCCGGCGGCGGTCCCGGCTGGGGTACGGCGATGGCATCGAATCATGTCAAAGGGGTCATCGCCTTGGAACCGGGGACGTTCCCCTTCCCGGAAGGGGAAGTACCGCCTGTCGAAAAGACGACCAGCCCCTTCCCGGCTAAGGGGACGGCCGTATCCATGGATGATTTCATGAAACTGACCAAGATTCCCATCGTCGTATACTTCGGCGACAACATCCCGAAAGGCGATACACCGGTTGCCAACTGGGGCGAAGATAACTGGCGCGTCCGCTGGAACCTGGCCAAGAAGTGGGAAGCCGTCATGAATAAGTATGGCGGTCACGTCCAGGTCATCAGCCTGCCCGATATCGGCATCAAAGGCAATACGCATTTCATGATGGCCGATCTGAATAATGAAGACGTAGCCAATGCCATGGAAAAATGGATGAAAGAGAATGGCTTGGCCAAATAAGCGGGAAGGAGTCGTTGTTATGTGGAAACAAATCGTCAAAGCGGGTCTGCTCGGCCTGGGTATCTGCTGCCTGGGAATCACTGCCGGCCCGGACGTACAGGCAGCCGGTCTGTCCGATACTTCCAGCCGGGCCGCGGCGGCACAGAAACAATATGCCCGCATGATGGACAACCAGCCTACGGGATTGGAACAGACCGACCCCGAACTGGACAGCATGATGAAGAAATATATCTACGGTGACATCGCCAGCCAGGCGAAAATCAGCCGGCGCGACCAGCATCTGGTCACCCTGGCTGTCCTGACGACCTATCAGAGTGAAGACCTGCTGGCCCAGAACGTCCAGGGCGCCTTGCACGATGGCGTGACGCCTTTGGAAATACGGGAAACGGAATATCACCTGGCGCCGTATATCGGCTTTGCTAAAGTGACGGAAGCCATGAAAGTCGTCAACCAGGTTTTCCGGAAAAACGGCATCAAACTGCCCCTGCCGGCTCAGGCGACGACGACCGATGCCGACCGCTTCGATAAGGGACTGGCTTTCCAGGTCGGGACCTATGGTGAACGCATCAATCAGATGCGGGCTGCCGCCCCGGCGAACCAGAAGCATTTGCAGGACGACTTATCGGCCTTTTGCTTCGGCGATATCTATACGCGGGGAACGCTGGATTTGAAGACCCGCGAAATGATTACCATTGCCGCCATCGGGGCCTTAGGGACGGGCGATGCCCAGTTCAAGTCCCATGTACGCGGGACTTTGGCTGCCGGCGCTTCACAGGATGAAGTTATCGGCGTCATTACGACCATGAATCCCTATATGGGGTTCCCGCGGACGCTGAACTGCCTGCGTATTGCCAATGAAGTCTTTCAAGGAAAATAAGGGAGGAACGAATGATGTGGAAAAAAATCATGACCGGTTTATTGATGGCCCTGGCCGTTATCACACTGACGGCCTGCGGCAACTCGACAGGTTCGGCTTCCCAGGCTCCGTCAGACGGGGCTAAGGCAGCCGCGAAGCCAGGGAAGGTCCTGGTCGTTTACTTCTCGGCTTCCGGGAATACGAAACGCGTAGCGGAAACGATTGCAGACAATCAGAAAGGGACGCTCTTTGAAATCAAACCGTCCCAGCCGTATACGGAAGAAGACCTGAATTATCGCGACGATAACAGCCGCGTCGTCAAGGAACATGCCCAGCCTCAGCTGCGTCCGGCTTATGACGGCGATGTCGCCGACTGGGATTCGTACGACACGGTCTACATCGGCTATCCGCTCTGGTGGCAGCAGGCACCTCATGTCGTCTACACCTTCGTGGAAAACCATAATTTTGCCGGTAAAAAAGTCATTCCCTTCTGCACGTCTGCGTCGAGCCCCTTGGGCAACAGCGGGGAAAACCTGGCTAAAGCAGCCGGCAGCGGTGATTGGCAGACTGGAGTCCGCTTTGGGAGCGGTGTCAGCCAGAATGAAGTCTTGAACTGGCTGAAAAACTAATCCTTTTTATACGAAAAAAAACTGCCTTTTGATACGGTTTTCCGTATTCAAAGGGCAGCTTTTTTTGGCTATTTATCGTCAGCGTCATCATTATATTCCGGAAGCAGGTCGCTGATATAAGGCCGTTTCCCGGTCAGGACTTCGTCATAGAAATTCTGTTTCCAGCCGATGTAGTCGATGGATTCCTGGATTTCTTTTTTCTTTTCTTCCAGGATGGCTAATTTCTTTTTCAGCATGACTTTGCGGATAGGGATGGACGACGGACCTTGGAGGCAGTAAGCCAGGTACTGCTTCATTTCTTCGATGGTCATGCCGCATTTCTTCAGGCACGTCAGGCTTTTGATCCAGGCGATGTCGTGATCGTCGAAGACGCGGCGGTTGTTGGCCGACCGTTTGACGTTGGGGATGAGCCCGGTGTTACAGTAATACTTCAGCGTTTCATAGGCCATTCCCGTCTGCTTGCAGGCTTCTTTCATCGGATAGAGTTTTCTCGGTTTTGCCATAGCCATGAGGGACACCTCCTTTATTCAGTATTCCCTTTCATTGTGCAATAATTCCCGGTAAAATGCAAGAAATTTATTTTCATTTTTTCTCTTGACCGGTTGTAACTACCGGATGCTATACTCTTTTTGGTGAGAAAAGCTACAACACCTATTAGTAATCTATGAAAGAGTAAGGGGGATGAACCATGGAAAAAGTGTGGTTTATTACCGGTGCTTCCAGCGGCATCGGTTATGGAATCGCTCAGGCTGCGTTGGAACGGGGCGATAAGGCGATTATCGCTGCCCGGTCGAAAGATAAATTACAGGCCCTGGCCGACCGTTTTCCCGGTCAGGCGCAGGTCCTGGTATTGGACGTATCCGATGCCGGAAGCATCGCCCAGGCGATGTCGCAGATCGCAGACCGGCTGGACGACGTCGATGTATTGGTCAATAATGCCGGTTATGGCTATCGGGCCGCTGTCGAAGAAGGGGAAGACAGTGAAATCCGCAAGCTTTACGACACCAATGTCTGGGGACCGGTACGCCTGATGAAAGCCGTCCTGCCGCACATGCGGGCCCGCAAGCAGGGGACCATCATTAACATATCGTCCATCGCCGCTGTCCGGCCAGGCGTAGGCAGCGGTTATTATTCATCGTCCAAAGCGGCGCTGGAACGCCTTAGCGATGCCGTCAGCGACGAAGTACAGCATTTAGGCATTCACGTCATGATCGTCGAACCTGGCGCTTTTCGCACGGCTTTTTTCGACGCCCTGCATGGGACGAAAGAACCTATCGGCGATTATGATGCGACGGCCGGCAAGAACCGCATCGAAAATATCGTCAACCACCATGACCAGCCGGGGAATCCGGAAGCCGCCGGCCAATGTCTCGTAGATTTGATCCACAAAGGCTTTTTCCCACATCGCCTGGCCTTGGGGTCCGATGCCCTGCAATTCATTTCGCAGCAGTTGACGCAGCGCCAGGAAGAACTCACAGCCTGGCAGGGAATCAGCCGGCAGACGGATTTTTCGAAATCTGAATCATAACAGTTCATGCATACAAAGAAAGAAGGAATTACAATGAATCACATTCTCTTTATTAATGGCAGCCCGAATAAAAACGGCAATACAGCCAGCTTAGCCAAGACATTGCTGAAAGGCCAGTCTTATGATACGCTGGATCTGGTCGACCTCAAGATTTACGCCTATGGCCAGCACTTCGCCGATGACCAGTATCAGGAAGTCATCCGGGCCATCAGCAGTCATGACGTCATCGTCATCGGTTCGCCCATGTACTGGCACAGCATGAGCGGTGCCATCCGCAACGTTCTCGACCGCGCCTACGGCGTCGTCAGCAACGGCCAGTTCCAGGGCAAGAAACTCTTCTTCCTCTTCCAGGGAGCCGCACCGACACAGGAACAACTGGCAGCCGGCGAATATACCATGAACCGCTTTGCCACGATGTACGGCATGGAATATCAGGGCATGGCATCGAGCAAACTCGAAGCCGAAATGTTGGCCGCCAAGTTGTAAAGGGCAGGCCATTATCACTAACTGCTAACCACAACAGGCCGCCCTTTGGGACGGCCTCTATGATAAAAGGGGCTGTCGCACGAAGGTTTCTGCCATCATGCGAGGCCCCGTTTACTTTATAGTTTGTAGCACAGAGCTTGTAGTTTGCAGAGAAAACCTTCAAATTTAAAGCCATCCGCTAACAACTAACTGCTAGCCACTAACAACTTTAAAGGGCTTGTCGTCGTGCGACAAGCCCTTTTTTTTACACGACCTGCGACCTGCGACCTGCGACCTGCGGCCTGCGACCTGCGGCCTGCGACCTGCGGCCTGCGACCTGCG
>CABQJB010000042.1 GCA_902464195.1 uncultured Megasphaera sp. | reverse complement strand
AAACGACAGATACCGTCGTTTCGGCGACGTGGTCGGCAGCACAGCGCTGGATGGCCATGGAAATGATTTCCCGGGCCTTGCCTTCGGCTTCTTCCTTGGCCTGGTCTTCCAGGTTCTTGATCATCTGTGCCGTTTCGTGCTTCACTTCAGTCTGGACGTTGTTCAGGAGCAATTCCTTGGCATCTTCATATGTCAAGCCGGAAATCCGTTCCAGTTCAGCCATCTTCTGTTCATGAAGGGCTTCGATTTTTTCCTGCATCCGCGTCACTTCATCTTCCTTACGCTGCAGGGCATCTTCTTTCTTTTCCATGGAATCGGATTTCTTGTCCAAATGTTCTTCTTTCTGCAACAGGCGCCGTTCAAAACGCTGCAATTCATTGCGGCGTTCCTTATGTTCCCGTTCTGCGTCGTTGCGCATCTTGTGGACTTCTTCTTTCCCTTCCAGGACGAGTTCCTTCTTACGGGCTTCTGCGTTCTGCTGGGCTGTGGCAATGATGCGCTGCGCTTCGACTTCGGCCTGGCCGATCTTGCCTTCGGCGATCTTCTTACGGTAAATATAGCCCGTGCCGCCGCCGATGAGACCGCAGGCGACTGCTGCAGCAATAATCGTTAGCATAGTAATGGATTCACCTCCCCTTTCACAAAAAAAAGCCGAACTCACAGTCCGGCTTTTTTTATGAGTATGTAAAATTTACTTCATGTTCAAAAAACCTACAATTATGCAAAATATAGACCAGTGTATCAAACCGGCTCTCTTAATTGTAAATTTTTTTTATATCAATGTCAAGATAGACTTGACGTTTCTGATACCTGTCATCACGCATCGTCGCCGCTATCGGCGGTGAAGTCTTCCAGGACGTCCCGTATGACCGATGGCGAAAAACCGCGGTACTGTAAAAAACGGGCCGCCTTGCGGGCTTCATCAGTACGATATGAGAACTTGCGCTTCACCAGGGCCCCGGCCAGGGCGTATTCATCGGGCCGCTCGACGTCTTCCGGTACGGGCAGACAGCGGCGGCGCAGGCGGTTGACGATATACAGGTGCCCATACTGCCCTTTGCGGGCATAATAGCGGTACACGTCACAGGCCAGGCGCTGGTCGTCGAGGAAGTGTTCCTCTTCCAGGGCAGCCACGACGGCTTCGATGACTTGGTCATCGGCACCACGGCGGCGCAGCTTGGCCTTCAGCTCCCCTTCGCTGAGAAAGCGGACGTTGAGGAGCTGCAAGGCTTTTTCATAGGCTTGGCGGTAATCCATTTACGCTTCGTCGCTGTTTTCGGCAGCTGTATCCGCCGCTTCCAGGGACGCCGTATCCTCTTCTTCCATGGCTTCGTCGAATTTTTCCGGTTCCGCTGCCAAAGTATCGCGGATGATCTTTTCGACTTCGTCCGTAATTTCCGGGTGTTCCTTCATGAAAATCTTGACGTTTTCCTTGCCCTGGCCCAGGCGTTCGCCTTTATAAGAGTACCAGGTACCACTCTTTTCAATGATATCCATGGACGTTCCCAGGTCGAGGACCGTACCTTCGCGGGAAATGCCCGTGCCGTACATGATGTCGAATTCACAGTGTTTGAAAGGCGGAGCCACTTTATTCTTGACGACTTTGACCCGCGCCCGGTTGCCGATGACATCGCCGCCGGACTTGATGGCTTCGCCCTTGCGGATTTCCATGCGGATCGAAGCGTAGAACTTCAGGGCCCGGCCGCCTGTCGTCGTTTCCGGGTTGCCGAACATGACGCCGACTTTTTCGCGGAGCTGGTTGATGAAGATGACGATAGCTTTAGACTTGGAAATGATACCCGTCAGTTTGCGCAGGGCCTGGCTCATTAGGCGGGCCTGGAGACCGACGTGGGAATCGCCCATTTCCCCTTCGATTTCTGCCTTCGGGACCAGGGCGGCTACAGAGTCGACGACGATGATGTCGACGGCACCGCTGCGGACGAGTTCTTCCGTGATTTCCAGAGCCTGTTCGCCGTTATCGGGCTGGGAAATGAGCAGTTCATTGGTGTCGACACCGAGGTGGCGGGCATAGACCGGGTCCAGGGCGTGTTCGGCATCGATGAAAGCGGCAATGCCGCCGCTCTTCTGGGCCGAGGCGATGGCATGCAGGGCCAGCGTCGTCTTGCCGGACGATTCAGGGCCGTAGATTTCGATGACGCGGCCACGGGGATAACCGCCGACGCCGACGGCCAGGTCGACGGCCAGGGAACCCGATGAAATGACTTCCAGGTTCATCTTGTCGGCGACGTCTCCGAGGCGCATGATGGCACCTTTGCCGAAATCCTTTTCAATCTTGCGCATTGCATTTTCAAGTGCTGTCTGTTTTGCGTCCAAATTGTCTCCTCCTAACTATGCTTTCTTTGTATGTGTCACTATATAGTGGACTAAGTAATAGACGGCCCGCAGGGCAGCCCGCTGTTTGACTTCAGCCCGGCCGCCGTGGTAGACGTTGCGGTGGGTCTCGGTCCCCCAGGGGCCGCTGATGCCCGTATAGACCAGGCCGACCGGCTGTTCCGGCGTACCGCCGCCGGGGCCGGCGATACCCGTCGTGCTGACGGCCAGGTCCGTCCCGTACAGGCGGCGGCTGCCATTGGCCATTTCCGCAGCCGTCTGTGCGCTGACGGCCGTGTAGCGTTCCAGCGTATCGTGAGAAACGCCGAGTATTTTTTCTTTCATTTCATTGCAGTACGTCCCGGCAGAACCGCGGAAGTAATCGGAAGCGCCAGGCACGTCGGTGATGAGCGAACCCACCAGGCCGCCCGTACACGATTCGGCAGCACTGACGGAATAACCGCCGTCGCGGACGATCTGACCCAGGACGTGGGCCATGGTATCGTCGTCGAAGCTGACGATCTGACCGGCCAGCCGGCGGCGGACTTCTTCTTCCAGTGGAGCCAGCAGGGCCCGCGCCTGGTCTTCCCGGTCCGCCCGGGCCGTCAGGCGGACTTCGACGAAGCCCGGACGGGCATACATGGCCAGTGTCGGATTGGACTGTTCTTTGACCAGGTCCATGAGTTTCTCTTCAATGAAGGCTTCGCCCATGTCGTAGATTTTGATGTATCGCGAAGCGATGCAGCCCTGGCTGCCAAAGGTCTGGAGCAGCCACGGTTTCAGGCGGTTTTCATACATCCAGCGCATTTCCGTCGGCGGTCCCGGCAGGTGAACCAGGGTCTTGCCACCTTGCTGCATGGCCACGCCCGGTGCCGTACCGGCGCCATTATCGAAGAGAACCGCCCCCTGCGGGACCATGGCCTGGCGCTTCTGGTTTTCCGTCATGGCCGCGCTGCCGTGATGAACGAGGACCCACTGGCGGACCGATTCGGCAATGGCTTCATCATAAACCAGGGGCAGCCCCATGAGGCGGGCGCCGATGATCTTGGTCATGTCGCCCTGGGTCGGCCCGAGGCCACCTGTCGTGATGACCATATCGACGCGGGACAGGGCCGTCTTCAGGGCTTCTTCCATACGCTGCGGGTTGTCGCCGACCGTCGTATGATAAATGACAGAATAGCCGATTTCATTGAGTTTCCTCGACAAGTAAGCTGAGTTATAATTGGTAATTTCACCTAACAGTAATTCGGAACCTGTCGTAACCAGTTCCACAAACATAAGCGATCACCTCGGTTAATCCATCCGTTCCGCTACGAGGTCATAGGCAAATCCCTGGGCGATGCGGACGGGAATCATATCACCAGGCTGTACATCCTGGGCGTCTTCCAGATAGGTCAGGCCATCGACGTCAGGAGCCTGGATTTCAATGCGCCCGACGGCCTGGCGGATACCCTTTTCTTCTTCAACTCGTTCGACGAGCATCGTATGGACGGACCCTTCCAGTTCCTGATTGCGGATTTCCGATACCTTGGCCTGGATGGCCATGAGCTGATGGTAGCGTTCTTCCTTGACTTCTTCCGGTATCTGATCATCCATGAGGGCTGCCGGCGTACCGTCTTCGCGGGAATAGGTGAAAACGCCGACGTCGTCGAATTCCGTTTCCTTGACGAAATCACAGAGTTCCTGGAATTCTTCTTCCGTTTCGCCAGGGAAGCCGACGATGAACGTCGAGCGCAGGGTCAGCTTGCGGCCGTGGCTGCAGAGCTTCTTCATGAGGCGGCGCACATCCTCTTCAGAGTCGCGGCGGTTCATGCGTTTCAAGACGGATTGGGAAATGTGCTGGAGCGGCAAGTCGACGTAAGGACAGATTTTTTCTTCCTTGACGATGAGGTCCATCAATTCATCCGTAAAGTAGTGGGGATAGAGATAGAACAGGCGAATCCAGCGGATGCCATCGATTTTCACCAGCTGGCGCAGCAGTTCCGGCAAGAGGGAATGACCGGCCAGGTCGACACCATAACTCGTCGTATCCTGGGCGATGAGGTTGATTTCCTTGACGCCGTCGGCTGCCAGCTGCTGAACTTCGGCGACGACGGAATCGACGGGCCGGCTGTACAGTTTGCCCCGTACATGGGGAATGATGCAGAACGAGCAGCCGTTGTTGCAGCCTTCGCCGATCTTCACATAGGCGCTGTACTTCGGTGTCGTCCGCAGACGGCTCGTATTCTGGTTGTAGAGATGGCTGACGTCGTCCATGAAGCAGGCCTTGCGCCCTTTCTTGACCGTGTCGATGGCTTCCCAGATGCGGTCCCACGAACCGGTTCCCAAGAGAGCGTCGATTTCCGGCATTTCCTTCATCAGATCTTCTTTATACTGCTGACTCAGGCAGCCTGTGACGATGAGTATCTTGCATTTCCCTTCCGTCTTATAGCGGGCAGCCTGCAATATCGTATCAATGGATTCCTGCTTGGCTTTTTCAATGAACGTACATGTATTGACGATGATGATATCCGACTGGGCCAGGTCTTCCGTGATCTCCATATGGCGGTCGCGGAGGATGCCCAGCATGACTTCCGTATCAATAAGGTTTTTGGAGCAGCCTAAGCTGACAAATCCGATTTTTTCCATGTATCTTTACTTTTCCTTTCCGAAGCGAATTGATTTGATCCACCAGGCCTGCAAATCGCGGCGGCCCTGATCAGAATACTGTTTTTTTACGGGGAACAAAACGAGCTCCCGGCCTTTGGCATCGACTTCCGGATTGGCCGGCGGCAGGGCTTCGCTCAAAAAAATGTGTCTCTGCCGCAAGACGTCACTGGCATCGGGCGAATAGAGCCAGTCGATGAAGGCGTTGGTCAATTCTCCATCTTCACACCAGTTGGTGACAGCTGCACCGGTCAGCCAGTACGACGTGCCATCCTGGGGATAGAGGATGAAGATCGGCGCCCCGTCGTTGTAATACTGCCGGGCCACCGATGCGTCGGCGACACCCATATCGGCTTCGCCGCTGGCTACGCGGCGGACATTGACCGACATGGATTTAGAATAAGCCGCTACATGGCTCTGGAGCGAGCTCAGATAGCGGGCACTGTCTTCTATGCCTCTCATTTCCACGAAAGAACAGAGGAACTCACCGGCCATATCCATGGACGCCAGGTCCGGGAAAGCCAGGACCATCGCCGGGTCGGTCAAGAGGTCGTCCCAGGTCTGTATCTGCATACCCCGCCGTTCGTAATAAGACTGGCTGAGGACGAAGACCATGGGGTTATACCAGAGGCCATTCCAGAGCTGTTCCGGGTCCTTCATGGACGGCGGCACCTTATCCGTGAGCGGTGAGGCATAGGGCTGTAAGATACCATTTTTCTTCTGAGCCTGCAAGTCGTCTTCCGAAGCGATGAGGATATCCGGCTTGACACCGCCGTCATCCTTCAGGGACTGGCGGATTTCGCTGTCGCTCTTGGAATAAATCTGGACGCGCAGATGTTTCTGTTCATAAAAACGCTGGGCCAGGCCGTCATTGACATCCTGAGGCAAGTCAGAAAAGACGACGAGATGGCGTTCGGCTTCATACGCCCGCTGTGCTTCTTCCTGCTGGCGCTGGGTCAGGATGGGCCCGCACAGGGCCAGGAGCAGGATGACGAAGAGGCTGAGCACGATAAAGGGCACGAATTTCTTCATTAGCTTCACCTGAATTTTCTAGTCTTAGCCGGTCCCCTCCCCTGCCTGCGGGGTGGAGCGGCATGCCGGCCGGCTTTATCGGACCGTCTTCCTGCCTGATGGCGCCGCGGCGCGATGAGGCATTTCGGACCATACCCGATGAGGTCCCGCCGGCCAGCCAGGCACAAAGCCTTATAGACAATATCATAATTGGCCGGGTTCTTATACTGCATCAAAGCCCGCTGCATCTGTTTCTCTTCCGGCCGGCGGGCGACGTAGACTTTTTCACCCGTCAAGGGATTGATGCCTGTATAGTACATGGCCGTCGACAGGCTGCCCGGCGTCGGGATGAAGTCCTGTACCTGTTCCGGCTGCATATGCATATCCCGCAGGAATTCGGCCAGGGCAATAGCATCTTTCAGGGTACAGCCGGGATGGCTGGACATGAAATACGGGACGAGGTACTGTTTCTTTCCCAGTTCCCGGTTGGCTTCATCGAACCAGTCCTTGAACTTCAGGAAGGCATGGACGTCGGCCTTTCCCATGAGGTCCGTCACATGCTTGACGACATGTTCCGGGGCCACTTTCAGCTGGCCGCTGACGTGGTACTGACAGAGTTCCTTGACGAAAGCCTTGTTGTGGTCGGCCAAGACGTAGTCATAGCGCAGGCCTGAGCGGACGAAGACTTTCTTGACGCCTTTGACGCTGCGGATTTCCCGCAGCAGTTTCACGTAATCGTCGTGGGACGTATTGAGGTTAGGGCACGTTTCGCTGCCGATGCAGTGGCGGTTGCGGCAGGCCCCGTCTGTGAGCTGCTTGGCGCAGGCGACGTGGCGGAAGTTCGCCGTCGGACCGCCGACATCGTGGATGTAACCTTTGAAGCCTGGCAGATGGGTCATGCGCTCCGTTTCCCTGATAAGCGATTCATGGCTGCGATGCTGGATGATGCGGCCCTGATGGCTGGCAATGGCGCAGAAATGGCAGTGGCCGAAACAGCCGCGCTGGCTGGTCAGGCTGAACTGGACCTCATGGAGGGCCGGAACGCCGCCGGCTGCATCGTAATCGGGATGCCAGCGCCGCTGGAAAGGCAGTTCGTAGATGGCATCCATCTCTTCTGTCGTCAGCGGCAGGGCCGGCGGCGTCTGGACGACGAAGCGGTTCTCCGACGGCTGGATAAGGGTCTTGCCGTAAAATGGGTCCTGTTCTTCATACTGCATCTTGAACGCCTTGGCAAAGGCCAGTTTATCGCTCTTGACCTCTTCATAAGACGGACAGACGACGGTCTTGTCCGAAATGGGCGGCCGGCTGGTGACGTAGCAGATGCCGCGGATGTCGTACATTTCAGCGACCGTCTTGCCTTCAGCCAGGGCGTCGGCGATTTCGACGACGGAATGTTCCCCCATGCCGTAGCTGAGGATATCGGCCTTGCTGTCCAGGAGGATAGAATGGCGCACTTTGTTGGACCAGTAATCATAATGGGCAAAGCGGCGCAGGCTGGCTTCGATGCCGCCGATGATGATGGGCACGTCCTTATAGGCTTCCCGCATGCGGTTGGCATAGACGATGGTCGCCCTTTCCGGCCGGTGGCCGGCTTCGCCGCCTGGCGAATAATTATCGCGGCTGCGGAATTTCTTGGCTGCCGTCTTTTCATTGAGCATGGAATCGAGATTACCTGCCGTGATCAGGGCGGCCAGCCGCGGCCGTCCCAGCTTCTTGAACGGCTCGGCGCTGTGCCAGTCGGGCTGGGAAATGATACCGACACGATAGCCCCGGCTTTCCAATACGCGGCCGATGAGGGCTGCGGCAAAACCGGGGTGATCGACATAGGCGTCGCCATTGATGTAGACAAAATCGAGCTGATCCCAGCCGCGGCGTTCCATGTCCTCCCGGCTGGTTACTAAGAATTTCTCGCGCATATGGCTCCTTATTTAAATTAAAATCCAAATGATGAGCAGCAGGAAAATGATGATACCGGCAATGATGGTGATTTCCGGCCATTTTCCCTGACGCTGCTTCTTCTTTTTATTGCTGTCTTTGCGGACTTTCTTCTTTTTGACGGGCATGATGGTCCGCACTTCCGGCTGTGGCGTCCGTTCTTCGACGTTTTCCTTATATTCCCGGGCCAGGGCGATGCCGTCCAGTTCCAGGAAATTGCCGTAATTGCGGAGGAAGCCCTTGACGAATACGGCGCCGGGAATGGCATCGTATTCGTCCTTTTCCAGGGCTTCCAGGTATTCCCGCTTTATATTGAGGGCATCGGACACATCTTGCAGTGTCAGCCCTTGTTGTTCTCTTGCCAGTCGCAGCACTTCTCCGATCGACGATTCGTTCACTGTTGTTCCTCTCCCCATTCTCTATAATCGTACCTTTTATTATATAACAGATACGGCCAGGGGTACAGGGGTTCAGCTCAAATACTTCTGCTGGACTTCGTCGGCAGTCATGAGGATTTCCCTGGGCTTGCTGCCGTTATTGGGTCCGACGATGTGCATGGCTTCCATCATATCGATCATGCGGGCTGCCCGCGTATAGCCGACGCGGAAGCGGCGCTGGAGCATGGACGTCGAGGCCTGGCCCGTTTCCAGGACCATGTCGATGGCCTGGCGCATGAGGTCGTCTTCAAAGAAATCGATGCTGTCTTCGGGATTTTCCGACTGAGCCTTCTGGACAGCTTCATCGTAATGAGGTCCGCCCTGGGCCTTGATGAATTCGACCATTTCGTCGATTTCCGAGTCGGAAATGAAGGCTCCCTGGACGCGGATCGGCTTGGAAGCGCCGAGCGGGTAGAAGAGCATGTCACCCTTGCCGATCAGTTTTTCTGCACCGGCCATATCGAGGATGGTCCGCGAATCGACCTGGCTGGAAACGGCGAAGGCGATGCGGCTCGGGACGTTGGCCTTGATGAGGCCCGTCAGGACATCGACAGACGGCCGCTGCGTGGCCAGGACGAGGTGCATGCCACAGGCACGGGCTTTCTGGCCCAGACGGATGATGGATTTTTCGACATCGTCCGACGCCATCATCATGAGGTCAGCCAATTCGTCGATGATGATGACGATGAAAGGCATCGTGTCTTCCGGATGGAGTTCATTATAACGGGAAATATCCCGCGTATGCGTGATGGCAAAGCGTTTATAGCGGTCGTCCATTTCCCGGACAGCCCAGCGCAGGACGCTGGCGGCCTTCTTCGGGTCCGTGACGACTGGCGTCAGCAAGTGCGGGATGCCGTTGTAATTGGATAATTCGACGACCTTCGGGTCGATGAGGATGAGCTTGACGTCTTCCGGCCGCTGCTTGAAGAGGATGCTGGCAATGAAGGTGTTGATGCAGACACTCTTGCCGGACCCGGTCGAGCCGGCTACCAGGAGATGGGGCATCTTGGTCAGGTCGGCGACGATGGGGTTGCCGGCAATGTCCTTGCCCAGGCAGACCGGTACGCCGCCGGCGGCCTTGCGGAAGGTATCCGTGTCGATGACGTCGCGCAGGTTGACGCCAGTCAGCTTTTTATTCGGCACTTCGATGCCGACAGCCGCTTTGCCGGGGATAGGCGCTTCGATACGGATATCCGTGGCGGCCAGTTTCAAGGCAATATCGTCGGCTAAGTGGACGATTTTGCTGACTTTGACACCCGCTGCCGGTTCCAGTTCATAGCGGGTGATAGATGGCCCCTGGCTGGCATTGAGTATCTTGGCATCGATGTTGAAGCTCTGCAGCGTTTCCTGAAGGATGCGGGCGTTCTCCCGGACTTCGTCGCTCAGGCCGACGATGTGCTGCGGCCCCGGTTTGAGCATGCTTACCGGCGGCAGGCGGTACGTCTTTTCGCCAGCCGCTTTGGGGACGGCACTGCTCCCTTCTTCGCTGGTTTCGACAGCGACGCTGCTCTTTTCGACTTCGATGGGCTTGAGGTCGTCCATGTCATGGCGGAGAACATCCGTTTCCTCTGCCAGCGAAGGGGCCGGCGCTGCCGGACCGGGCTGTACGTCATGGGCCGTCGGTACCGTATCGCCGACGACGGTTTCGTGTATCTGGCTGTAAGGCTGGCCGTCTTCCGGCGTTTCCGGAACGTCTTCATACGAATCGTCGCTGGCCCAGTCATAAGGCACGTCTGCTTCGATAGGGCTGGCATCGAAGCGGACTTCTTCGACGCCGTTGCCCAGGTCGTGGGCATCGGCAATGGTTGAGGCCGGTTGTTCCATACCAGCGGGATAATCATCGGGATTCCCACAAGCGGGACGCCCAGCCTCTGCTGTCCGTTCCAGCAACCGTCCTGCGCCTTCCCTTGGTCGGCACCCGACGGGCTGGAAAGGCTCTGGGTCGTCCCCTACGCCATGCGAATCATCGGGATTCCCACAAGCGGGACGCCCTAACGGGTCGTCCCCTACAACCGCCTGCAAATCGAAGATGCGGCGGCGTTCATGCCACTGTTTCAGAGACTGGGACGCATCCTGAAGACCTTCGACGGCCTTGCCCGACACTTTGGCCGCTTCCTGGCCAGCCTTGTCAGCTACGACAGCCACAGGCTTAGAAATAGACCAATTCTTCCAGACCAGGAAAGTGACGATGCAGGCACCGGTAATAGCCATGACAGCTCCAAAAAATCCAAGAAACCGCCGCAGGACCGAAGCCATGACGGCTCCGACGATACCCCCGCCGACGGACAAGCTGTGAGGCAGGAATTCCGTCCCTTCCGGGATGACCAGCAAATGGACCAGCCCCAGGAGAAGGATATAGATCCACGTCCCGACGGCCCACGATTTCGACACCGGGCAGGCCTTGCGGATGACGATGTATTTCAGGCCCAGGACGATGAGGGACAAGCTGACGACGATCCGGCCCAGACCAAAGATATACGATAAAATATCGTCGACACTGTGGCCGATGCGGCCTGTATCGACGCCGATGAAGCCGGCCGTCGCAAAGACGCCGGCGAGGATACAACAAATACCTATGATTTCATATTTCAAAAGTGGCGACGTCCCTGCCTTCCTGGCAGTCTTCGCCTTCTGACGCGTGCCAGCCGTCCGCTTGGTGCGGCTGGTTTTACGGGTCTTTCCTTTTGTCAAAACAGTTCACCTTCTACTAATAGATTACTTGCCGCCGCGGCGCTTATGCCAGGCAGCTGCCATGTTCCCTTCCTGCCCATAGGGCCGTTCCTTGTAATAGGATGCCCCTTTCAAAGCATCGGGCAGATACTGCTGGGCGACCCATCCCCCATCGAAATCGTGGGGATACTGGTAGGTCAGGCCATGGCCCAAGGCGGCAGCGCCGCTGTAATGGCTGTCGCGCAGATAATCGGGCACATCGCCGCAGTCTTTATGGCGGACGTCGGCCAGGGCGGCATCGATGGCCATATAGGCGCTGTTGCTCTTAGGCGCGCAGGCCACATAAATGACAGCTTCCGACAGGATGATGCGCCCTTCCGGCCAGCCGACGAACTGGACGGCCTGGGCAGCGGTATTGGCAATGACCAGGGCCTGGGGATCGGCCAGCCCTACGTCTTCGGCCGCACAGATGACCAGGCGGCGGGCGATGAAAGACGGCTGTTCGCCGGCGTCGATCATGCGGGCCATATAGTGCAGGGCCGCATCGGGGTCAGATCCGCGCATGCTCTTGATAAAAGCCGATACCGTATCGTAATGGGCATCGCCTTTCTTATCATACGTATAGACCTTATGGCCGGCGACTTTTTCAATGGCATCGTGCGTGATATGGCCGCCGGCAGGGACGACCATGCAGACCTGTTCCAGCAGGTTGAGGCCGACGCGGGCATCGCGGTCGGCCAGCCGGGCCAAGGTTCCCAACATCTCATCGCTGGCCGTAATACCCAGCGAACCCAGGCCTTTCTCCTTATCGGTCAGGGCCCGCCGCAGGACGGCCATGACGGCCTGTTCCGGCAGGGGTTTCAGCTGGATGACGCGCAGGCGCGACAATAAGGGGCGGTTGACTTCAAAGTAAGGATTTTCCGTCGTCGCCCCGATGAGGATGACCGTCCCGTCTTCGACATAGGGCAACAGGACGTCTTGCTGACTTTTATTGAAGCGGTGGATTTCGTCGATGAAAAGGATCGTCCGCTTTTGATATAAATGGATGGCATCCTGCGCCGCCGCGATGACCTTGCGCAGCTCCGCCGTCCCGGCTGTGACGGCGTTGAGGGTTACGAAACGGCTGTTCGTTTCATTGGCAATGACATGGGCCAGTGTCGTCTTGCCGACGCCAGAGGGACCGTAAAATAAAAGGGACGGAATCGTGTCCTTCTCGATGAGGGTCCGCAAAAAACTGCCCGGCCCGATGAGGTCGTCCTGGCCATAGATGTCATCCAAAGATTCCGGCCGCATACGGACGGCCAGCGGCGCATAGTCCCGGCCACTCCGTTCATCAGCCATAGAAAATAAATCGTCTCCGCTCATTTGTTTGCTCTCCAGACTAAATAGAACGCCGCCAAGTCTCCTCAGCGGCGGACATATAAACTAAATTCTCGAATAAGAAAAGAGCCCCACCATGCCGTTTATAAACCGAGTTTTGAGCCTGCCTAAGCAGGTGGGTGTTCTCCTATAAAGGTCGACAGTCCAGTAAAGGCATTGCCTAACGATATAGAGCCCGAACTCCCAATGTAAAAAGTGTTGGTTCAAAACATCGAGACCATTTACGTACACAGTAGGGTTTCTTCTTGCATCTAGTATAATAA
>CABQJB010000041.1 GCA_902464195.1 uncultured Megasphaera sp. | reverse complement strand
ATAAGTTATTCTCCCATATTCATACTTGCAGGAAAGAGAGGAATCATCTTGGACAAAAATATTTACTTAGCCCAGTTTTACGGCAAGTCACAGAACTACACACAGATTCCCCGCGAATGGTTCTCCAAGTACGGCGTAAAGCGCGGCCTGCGCAATGAAGACCACACCGGCGTCCTCGTCGGCCTGACCCGCATTGCCGATGTCGTCGGCTACCAACGTGACGAAAAAGGCCAGAAAGTCGATTGCGACGGCGTCTTGTACTATCGCGGCATCGACATCCGCGAGCTGGCCAAAGTCGAAAACTATCAGGGTTACTTATACGAAGAAGCCAGCTTTCTCCTCCTCTTCGGCTACTTGCCGACAGAAGATGAACTGAATGCCTTCTGCAAGGTCTTACAAAACGGCTATGACCTGCCCGATGACTTCCTGGAAATGAATCTCCTGCGTCTGCCCGGCAAGAACTTGATGAATAAATTGCAGCACGCCCTGCTGACGCTCTATAATTATGACCCTGACCCGGACAATACCGACGTCTACCAGACCCTGCGCAAGGGCCTGAACATCATGAGTAAACTGCCGTCCATCGCGGTCTATGCCTATATGTCCAAGGTCCATTATTACAACCGCAAGAGCCTGGTCATCCACTATCCCCGCAAGGACTATTCGACGGCAGAGAATATCCTGTCCATGCTGCGGCCGGACAGCAAATTCACGCCGAAAGAAGCCCAGCTCCTGGACCTTCTCTTGTTCCTCCACGCCGATCACGGCGGCGGCACGAACTCGACGTTCACCAATATCGTCGTCTCGTCGACAGATACGGACATCTATTCCAGCATGGCCAGCTCCGTCGGAGCCCTCAAGGGGCCGCGCCACGGCGGTGCCAATATCCGCGTCTCCATGATGATGGAACAGGTCATCGATGCCATCGGCATCAAGGCCACGGATGAACAGATCGTCGACGTCATCCACCAAATCCTCAACAAGAAGTTCAAAGGCTGTCACGACGGCCTGGTCTATGGTTTCGGCCACGCCGTTTACACCTTATCGGACCCGCGTGCCGAAATCATGCGCCATTACTGCGGCATCCTGGCCAAGGAAAAGGGCATGACCGACGTCTTCCACTTCTACAACCGCTTTGAAAAACTGGCCATGAAGACCTTGAAAGAAGAAAAGGGCGTCAACATTTGCAGCAACGTCGATTATTACAGCGGCTTCGCCTACAACATGCTGGGCATCCCGCGCGACCTCTACACGCCGCTCTTCGTCATCAGCCGTATGGTCGGCTGGCTGGCCCACAACATCGAACACAAGCTGTACGATAACCGCATCGTCCGCCCGGCAGCCAAATATGTCGGCGACCTGATGGATTATATTCCCAGAAAGGACAGATAATCATGAAGACAATCACTGTATTCAAAGGCGATGGCATCGGCCCGGAAATCACCGACGCTGTCCTGCAGATCCTCGACGCCGCCAAGGCTCCCCTTTCTTATGAAATTTTCAACGTCGGCGCTGCCGAATATGAACGCCACGGCGCCCTCATCCCGGACGACGCCTTCGCTTCTTTTGAAAAGACCCATCGCCTTTTAAAATCGCCGATTACGACACCTATCGGCAAAGGATTCCGCTCGCTCAACGTCACGCTGCGCAACAAATACGACCTCTACGCCAATATCCGTCCGGCCAAATCGAATACGGCCGTCAAGACGCCGTTCCCCAATGTCGACATCGTAACCTTCCGGGAAAATACAGAAGATTTATATATCGGCGTCGAATACAAGATGAACGAAGATACGGTCCACGCCATCAAGCTCATCACCCGCAAGGCCAGTGAACGCATCATCCGCGCCGCCTTCGACTACGCCGTAGCCCATGGCCGCAAAAAAGTCACCTGTGTCCATAAGGCCAACATCCTCAAGATGAGCGACGGCTTGTTCCTCGACATCTTCCACACCATCGCCAAGGATTACCCGCAGATCGAAAGCGACGATAAAATCGTCGATAATACGTGCATGCAGATGGTCATGCGGCCGGAACAGTTCGATATCATCGTCACACCCAACCTCTACGGCGACATCCTGTCCGACCTGACCAGCGGCCTCATTGGCGGCCTGGGCCTGCTGCCTTCCATGAATGTCGGCGACGACTATGCCATGTTCGAAGCCGTCCACGGGAGTGCCCCGGATATTGCCGGCAAACACATCGCCAACCCGACGGCCCTCTTATGGTCGGCCTGCATGCTCCTGGAATACATTGGCGAAACGGCCATTGCCACTAAGATCCGCAAAGCCGTCGATGAAGTCCTGGCTGAAAAGCAGCACCTCACACCGGACCTGGGCGGCAGCGCCACGACGGAAGAATACCGCGACGCCGTCATTGCCAAGCTGTAAGATAAAAGGAGGTATTCCATGAAGATCACCGTCTTAGGCTGCGGCCGCTGGGGCAGTTTCCACGCCTGGTATGCCGACCACATCGGCCACGACGTCACCTTATGGGGCCGTCCCGGTTCCCGGCACTTGCAGGAACTTATGGACACCCGCCAGAATGAGTACCTGCGCCTGCCCGATTCCGTGAGCCTGACTTCGGACCTGACGGCCGCCCTGAAGGCAGCCGATATCTGCATCATCTCCATCAGCGCTCAGCAGCTGCGCAGCTTCACGCATCAGCTGAAAGAAGCCGGCTTCGCCCCGTCCCTGCCCTTCGTCCTGGCCATGAAGGGCCTGGAAGAAGGAAGCGGCAAGCGATTGACGACGGTCATGACAGAAGAACTGGGGCCGTCTGTACGCACGGCCGTCTGGGTCGGCCCCGGCCACGTCCAGGATTTCATCAGCGGCATGCCGAACTGCATGGTCATTGCCTCGGCCGATGAAGACCTGACGCACTTCTTAGTCGATACCTTCACGAGTCCCCTCATCCGCTTCTACTATGGCCAGGACCTGTTGGGCATCGAAATCGGAGCGGCCGCCAAGAATGTCATGGGCATCGCCGCCGGTATGCTCGACGGCGCTCATCTGACCAGCCTGAAAGGGGCCCTCATGGCCCGCGGCGCCCACGAACTGTCGGTCCTTGTCGCCGCCATGGGCGGACAGGCCATGACCGTCTACGGCCTGAGCCACCTCGGCGATTACGAAGCGACCCTCTTTTCCCTGCACAGCAATAACCGCCGCTTCGGCCAGGACTTCATCGAAGGAAAGCCCTTCAAAAAACTGGCCGAAGGCGTCAGCACGACGGAGGCACTCCTCGACCTGTCTAGAAAATACAGCGTAGAACTGCCCATTACGGCAGCCGTCCACGCCATCATAAAAGAAAAAAAGGACCCCCACGAGGTCCTGAAAAATCTATTTCTCCGTTCCACTAAATGTGAATGATAAACTTGACGTAATTTAGCGGAAAGGGTACAATAGACATGAAAAAGGTGCTGTCCGTAACGGGTCAGCCCCAAATAGCACTAAAGAATAATCGCCTTACTGCTTGGAGATGCAAAGGCGATTATTTTTTTTATTTCCCTTGTTCGATCTGTTTGATTTCTTCCTGCGAGGCAGCCGTTAAATCGCCCCGTTCAAACTGCTTGTTATGGGGCATGTCGAGGATGAAGCGGTCGGCCTTGTTGAAGATGACCCGGCCTTCTTCCAGGTCCAGGTCAAAGACGTGGCCGCCTTTTTTCCGGTCTGCCGAAATGAAGTGGGAATGCCAGCCCGACGTATTGACGCCGCCCAGATAGTCCGGGATGTAGATGCCGATGAGGCTGCCGTCGATATTTTCAAAAGTAAAACGGCGTTCATCTTTTTCCAGGACCTTGGCAAAGGGCAGATAGGGCTCCTGCTGTTCCAGTTCGGTCCGGGCCGACACGCTGCGGAAATGGCCGTCGATGCGGACGATGTAGACATCATTGATGCCCAGTTCCCGGACGTGATCGGTCATAATCTCTTTCAGGGCTTCAATCGAAGGCTGGCGCTTCAATGCGACCGGTTTCTGTTGCCGCAGCCATGTCACCGTAGCAAAGGGCGTCGTATCGCTCATGGCCGCTTCCACCGCCGAGCCATCACCCAAGACGCGGTAGGCGTGCCCGTCGATGACGATGAGTTCACCACCTACGGCATGAAACGTTCCCAATCCCGTATCGCCGTGAGACAGCAGCGTTTCCATATCCGTACTGCCGTAATAATTGCCGCGGGCCAGGGCCTGCAGCGTAGACACCTGGTAAATTGCCTGGCGTTTATTTTTTTCCATCCAAAAGTCTCCTTTCTTTATAGACCATTTCATTATAACGGGGCTTGCCGCCGCTGGCAACTGCGTGGAGATATGAGGTATGAGGTATGAGGTATGAGAGTTGAGAGTTGAGATACGAGACTTGAGGTATACAAAAAGGACCGTACCCTGCGTTTTGGGTACGGTTCTTTTTTTTGAGTAATATGTATGGTTTATGTTTATGGTTTATATACTTTAAATCAGGTAATACTATTTGTTGCTTATGCAGAATAGGACGCATCCGCTTTCGGGGTGCTGCTTTTTCCTTTGTGCATAAATTTCGGTGAGGTTTCCGGTGCATACTTCTGGCAGAAGAGGCCGCCAACTAAGAGGACGACGCCGCAGATGCCGAGCGTGACGTAGATACCGAAGGAATCCATGCAGACCGGCAGCATAAAGGTACCGGCTGCGGCACCGACGCGGCTGCAGAAGATTGAAAAACCAAGGCCCGAACCGCGCATCCGCGTATCGAAGAGTTCCGGCGGGTATGGATTTTCCGAAACAACGGAGATTGCCATGCCCATCGCGAAAATCAGGAAACAGATGACGGTGATAGTCGTCGAGATGCTGTGCAGCAGGATCATCCCCAAAATCCCCGCCGCGGCGACGTAAAAGGTGGAGAGAAGGAACGCACGCCGGGAAATCTTATCAAAGAGGATGACGCCGATCACGGCACCGGCCAGAACGAAGATGTTATAGGCTGCGGCTACCATGCCCGTGTCGCTGACATTCAGGCTTTGTACGATGATCGGGATAAAAATACCGATACCAAAGTACGGGAAAACCTGGGCGGCATAGAAGACGCCGCTAACTAAGGTGTTGATGCGGTATTCCGGTTTAAAGAGTTCGGCCAGGGTGACTTTTTCACCGCTTGTATCCTGCTGGACCTGCGGCAGGGTATATTGCGGGCCAATGTAGCGGTGTACTAGTTTGAGTCCTTCGTCATACTTGCCGACCGTTGCCAGCCAGGCCGCCGATTCCGGAATCCGGCAAATCAGACGGACAATTGCGGTAACAATCGCCGGGATTGCCGAGGACATGAAGATAAACTTCCAGTTGTCGGCACCAAATCCGGTAATCATACTGCCGGTAAAGTAAGAACCGACAAAACCGATCGTCCAGAAAATAATCAGGCTGCTCTGGGCTTTCGGGCTCCATTTGGCGGGCAGCCATTCAGTAAGGAGCGACGCGCCGGTCGTATAATCGACAGCGATCGTCAGCCCTAAGAGCACACGGTCAATAAAGAGAATCAGGGGATCGTCAATGAAATATTGGATCAGTGCGAGAATTGCAAAGACGATCATGTCGCAGAGGAATAAGTTCTTGCGGCCGACGCGGTCAACGATGTTGCCGATAATCAGGCTGCCCATCAGGCCAATCAGCGTGCCAGCCCCTAACAGACCCATCCAGAAACTATTTAAATGCAGGGCACTGCCTGCCTGTGCCAGGCCCGTACCGGCTATACCCAGGGTATAGCCGCAGGCAATCTGGCCTAAGATAAAGCAAAGAAATACTTTTTTATGAAACGTCATTAACGGCGCATCTTGGATATCTATCGTATTCGTCGCATTCATCAGAATCACCCTTTCAGATTACGTGCTGCTGCTCAAGAGCTTGAACTGTTTTTTCATCCAGATCCAGCAGATCCGTCAGAATTCGTTTGGTATGCTGGCCGAGAAGCGGTGCCGGACGCTGTGCCGTGTCCACGCAGCCATGTACCTTAATCGGCGTACCCGGAACCTTGATGGTTTCGCCGATCGAAGGATCGTCAATTTCCCAGAGCATATGACGGCGCTGTAAAATCGGATTTTCGCAGGCTTCCTTGACATTGGCAATCCGGCCAAAAGGAATACCGGCAGCGGTAATTTTTTTTTCCAGTTCGGCTAAGGTATACTGGCGGCTCCAGTCTTCGAGAAGCGGCTTTAAATCGCTTTCATAATATTTGCAGCGGGCACTGTTATCGATAAAACGGGGATCTTCGGTAAGTTCCGGCTTTTCCATGACCTCACAGAGGCTGAGCCAGAATTTCTGCGTGCCGCAAGCGAGCGCAAAGCGGCCGTCTTTGGCTTCTAAGACATCGAACGGGGCGATTTCCGGGTCCCGGTTGCCGACAGGTTCGGCAATTTCGCCATTGAGCGTGTAAGAAATGGCGCCGGTTTCCAGGATTGAGAAGATCGTATCGAGCATCGAGACGTCTACGCGGCGTCCCAGACCCGTTTTTTCCCGCTGATACAAAGCCATGACAATCGCCAGCGACAGATAGGTTCCCGAATAGTTGTCGGCAATGGCCGGTCCCACTTTAAAGATATGGCCTTTTTCACCGGTCATACTCATAATCCCGCCCATCGCCTGGGCAACAACATCATAACTCGGGCGGCTGGCTTCCGGACCTTCCAAGCCAAAGCCGGAAAGGGAAGCGTAGATTAGTTTCGGGTTCAGTTCTTTTAAGACCTCATAGCCAAGACCTAATTTTTCCATTGTACCAACGCGGAAGTTTTCGCAGACAACATCGACTTTCTGGACCAGTTCTTTAAAAATCTTTTTGCCTGCTGCGGTCTTTAAGTTTAAGGTCAGCCCATATTTATTGCGGTTCAAATACGCATAGTAGCCACTGGCACCGTTTTTAAAGGGGCCCCAGGTGCGGGTCTGGTCACCTTTACCGGGTACTTCCAGTTTGATGACCGTCGCGCCCTGGTCCGCAAGATGCATCGTGCAAAACGGCCCGCTGTAGGCATGGGTCAGATCGAGAATACGGACACCGGTTAAGGGTTTTACGGCCAGCTCAGCTGCCAATTTTGCATGTGCATCCATATTACTTACCTCCTAGCCCCAAATATCGCCGATCGTGAAGCCTTCTGCGAAGGGATCCGTCGAGTCGAGAACAAGATTGTTAAAGCCATAGATCCAGGATTCACCGGTGATGGTTGGGATAAAGGCTTTGTGGCCGGCAATTTCCGTTTCTTCAATCAGTTTGCCTTCGTAAACAACCCCGAGGAGGCCTTCATGACGGAAGGTTTCGCCAACTTTTAATTCGCCTTTGGCCTGCATCGCCGCCATGCGGGCGCAAGTGCCAGTGCCGCACGGGCAACGGTCGAGGGCGCCGATCCAGGTGGACGGATTGTCAAAGTCAACGGCACCGGAAGCAACCGTAACCGCATTCTTGACATCAGATTTTTCCGGGTTCGGGCTCGGTCCGTAGAGCTGGGAAATCGTGATGCCGACACCCGGATAGTTCGGATGTTCAACCGGCAGCTGATCCTGGGCAGCTTTCAGGATAAGGGAGGAAATACGGGTGATTTCACGGCCCTGATCCGGTTCGAGGGTAACCCACGGGAACTGGCGGACATCAGCCATGACGTAGAACATGCCGCCCCAGGCAACATCGACTTTAACTTTTTCGACACCGTGGCCGATATGCGGTACGGGGATTTCTTTATCGACGTAAACGGCAAATGCCGGTACGTTTTTGAAGGTAACGGAGGTTACTTTGTCGTTTTCATACATCGCTTTGATGCCAATAATGCCGGCAGGTGCTTCGAGGTTAAATTCGTTCAAGCCTTCCTTGACCGGAATCATGCCGGTTTCCATCAAGGCCGTCGCAACCGAGATAACGTTGCCGCCCGACATCATCGGATATTCGGTCTGTTCCATAATGATGAAGCCGGCTGCTGCACTCGGATCTCCCGGAGGAACGATAATGTTGCAGCAGAGAGGCGGATAGCCGCGCGGTTCGCGCAGTAAGAATTTGCGCAGGCCATCGTTGTGCAGGCGCAAGTATTCTTCTTTTTCATAAACACTCTTGCCCGGAATCGGACCAATACCGCCGGTAACGACGCGCATCGGTTCGCCATCATGTGTTTCGACGCAGTTGATTACTCTTTTGAATCCCATAATGAATTCCTCCTTATATATGAACTAATAAGTGAAACCTAAGTAAAGTTATGCTTCCTGTTTTTTTTCTTCTTTGGGTTCCGGCAGGCAACCGTCATTTGGCTGGTGAATACAGTATTCGCCTAATTTAAAACTGGCGTAGATACAGAGCAGGACCACCAGCGAAACCGGCAGGCCGATGACCACAAACAAACCTTTTACGGCATTGACACCGCCGGAGGCAATCAAGATATACGCTACCGTGGTAAGCAGGATGCCCATGAAGATCTTAATGTGTTTCGGTGCTTCATCGTCGATTTCCAGCTTGCGCACACTTAAGGTCGCCAGGACGGCCGCCATCGGGTCGGCCAGGCAGCAGAAGGAAATACAGGTGGAAACGATGAAGGCTGCCATAAAGACGGAGCCAAAGGGCAGAGTCGAAAGAATCTGGAAGATTGTCTTCTGCATACCGGAAGTATGTACCGCCTGCCAGATATCCAGGAGACCGGAAGTCTGCAGCTTAATCGTCATGCTGCCAAAAATACCGATCCAGAAAATACAGAAAACGGACGGGACAATGACACTGACAATTAAGAATTTGCGGACCGTATGGCCTTTGGCCATGCGGCTGAAGAACATTCCGATAACCGGCGCGTAAACGAAGAACGAGCACCAGTACTGGATGATCCAGTTGCTATACCAGTGATCTTCCGGGGCTAGGACGTTCATGATCGTCGTTTCCATGCCCCAGTGGTCGAGCATATAACCGATCGACTGGGTACTCATCTTGCTCATAAAGACCGTATCGCCGAGCAGGATGACGAAGACCATAATGGACATGAAGATGAAAATCTTCAGTGTCGCCAGCTTCTGCAAGCCGCGGGCCATGCCACAGACGCAGGAAACGGTAAAGATCACGCAGATAGCAATCGCAATAATCAGCCAAATCAGCTTCGACTGGGGAATCCCCAGTAACATTTCCAGGCCCGCCCCGACCTGCATGACGCCGACACCCATCGAATTGGAAACGGCGCCGCAAAGACAGAAGATCAAGACGGCATGGATAAAGGTAGTCAGGTGTGTTTTGCGGTGGCCAAAAAGTACTTCTAACAGTGAGCCAATCGATAAACTCTGCTTTAAGTTATAGGTGACAATCGCAAAGGCAACCGCACAAAGACCATACAGGGCGTACTGGATAAAGGACCAGTCCCACATCGCCTGAGAGACGGCATAAATCGCAGCCTCCCGGCTAAAGGGTGTCACCCCGGCCGCTACTGGCGGCTCTGCATAGTGAAAAATGGGCTCGCCCATTGCCCAGAAGAGAATACCGGTTCCCAGCGACCCGGCCACCGTCATACAGCACCAGCTGAAGGTGCTATAGAGCGGTTTGGCCTCCGGGCCGCCGATTTTAATATCGCCATAGCGGTAAATGATGAAAACCAGTACCAGAAAAACAGCACTTAACGATAATAAGTTAATGTACCAGCCAAAATAATCAGAAATATCATAGAGCAGGTTAGTAAGAACAGCACCTAGCTCGTCCTGATAAAAAATCCCGGCAAGAATAAAGAGTACCAGAGCAATCGTGGCTGGCCAAAATGAACAGGGGTTCATACGCCTATCGAACTTGTCCGCTTCTATCATGATTATATCTCCCTTGTCCCCTGGTCCCTATTTTCTTTTTATGTTGGATTTTTTATAAATTGGCGACAAAGGCGGTCGCGGCCGCTTCCATCGTCGCGCCTTCGGCGAGGTCACCGGCCTGGACGGTTACCCGGGCAGGTTTATGATCGCCGAAGAAGGCGGCATATGCTTCATTGAAAGCATCGAAATCGTTTAGATCTTTTAAATAGACATCTACTTTGGCGATGGTTTCTTTCGTGCCGCCGCCCGCTTCGACAATGCGCAGCAGGCAGTTTAAAATCATCGTCGTCGCCTTCTTGATGTCGGTAACGATTTCATCGGTGTCAGGATCCATGGCTACCTGTCCGGACGTCAGGATCAGATTGCCATATTTTGTCCCGTAAGAATACGGACCAACTGCTTTCGGCAGCGTGGGGTCTGTTAAAAATTCAAGTGCCAACATATTCACCTTTTCTCTATCTCAGCTATTTTTTGACTACCGTATCTACACCTTTCTGGTAGCAGACCAGGTTAGACGGCGTATTATGGCCTTTCTTTTCAAAATAAGCATTCAGGCCTTCGCCGAATTTCTTCGCATCGATCAGGTTCGTGCCTTTCATCAGTGCCCCGAGCATGACTAGGTTGGCTGCCCGGCCGTTACCGGCTTCGTTAGCTTCGTTGGTCGCATCCACCGCATAGACATTGATGTTTTTCGGGAAATCATGATTGCCGACCATCGAGCTGTTGATGATAACCGTACCGCCATCGCGCATCCCGCCCACATAGTTGTTATAGGCTTCATCGCTCATCGCGAAGAGAATATCATATTTGGAAGGATACGGGCTGCCGATTTCTTCATCGGAAATTACGATGTTACAGCTGGCCGAACCGCCGCGCATTGCTGCGCCATACGTTGAAGTCCAGCTGACGTTTTTGCCTTCGGCAGCGGCTACGTTAATCAAAATCTTGCCGGCGGTGAGAACACCCTGACCGCCTAAGCCGCTCATAATAATATCTGCCATTATTTTTCACCTCCGCGATCCGTATATACTCCCAGCGGGAATACCTTTTCATTTTCATTTTTAATCTTTTCCATCGCCTGTACCGGGCTGAGTTTCCAGTTCGTCGGGCAGGGCGAGAGCACTTCAATTAGCGAAAACCCTTTGCCATCGCGCTGGTTTTCCAGACCTTTTTTAATGTATTTCTTGGTCTGTTCGATGTGTTTGACATCATAGAGAGCGCCGCGGGCGAGGAATTCGACATCGTAGGTCTGGAAGGCTTTCAGCATATCGACCGGATGGCCCATCGTTTTCGGGTCACGGCCGTGCACGCTGCTGACTGTCTTGTCGCCGATCAGGGTAGTAGCCAGGTTCATCTGGCCGCCGGTCATACCGAAGATACCGTTATTGGCGACGATCATCGTGATTGGAATATCGCGGATGGCCGCATAGCTGGTTTCGGAAAGACCAATAACATAGGCACAGCCATCACCGGAGTGTACATAGACGTTCGCGTTCGGGCGGACTTTTTTGATTCCGGTCGCAACTGCCGCCAGACGGCCATGCGGGCCGGCGATCATATCATAATCAAGGGCATCGAAAGACCAGTAGGAACAGGCAATATCGACGACGCCAATCGTTTTATCCTGCAAGCCTAATTCTTCAATCGATTCGGCAATTAAACGTTGAATGACACCGTGGCCGCAGCCGCCACAGTATTCGGTTGTATTGACAATGGATTTTGGTTTCGCAAATTTAGCCATCTTAATATACCTCCGTCGGCTGAACCTTGCCAGCTTTAATATCTTTACAATAAGCGACGATATCTTCCGCTTTAGGAATAAACTTGGTCGTCAGGTAGCTGTAGAACGGTTTTTTGTACTGCATGGCCATCAGGACATCTTCGCCCATCTGGGAGGACATGCTCATTTCTACCGAGACGTAAGCTTTGACCGTATCCGGCATCTTCGCAAACGCTTTGCGCGGGAACGGCCAGACGCTGATCGGACGGAGCAGGCCAAGTTTCAAGCCTTCCTTACGGGCCTGGCGGACAGCAGATTTGCAAACACGGGAGGAAATGCCGATAGCGACGAGAACGATTTCGGCATCATCCGTCTGGAATTCTTCCCAGCGCTGTTCGTTTTCATACATCGTCTTGAACTTATTGCGCATCAGCTTTTCCCAAGCTTCCCAGCCAATGGTGTGATCGAGGTTATATACTTTATTTTTCCGTACGCCTAAGGGTTTGCCGGTAAGCGTCCAGTCAAATTTATCAATATCTACTTCTTTAGCCGGCGGCAGGGTCGCTTTTTCGATCATCTGGCTGATTGAACCATCGGTGAGGATGATCACGACGTTGCGGTATTCTTCGGCTTTATCAAAAGCCATGTAGGTAAGATCGACCGCTTCCTGTACGGAGGCCGGGGCAAAGACGAGCTGACGGCTGTCGCCGTGGCCGCCGCCGCGGACCGCTTCCCAGTAAGAATCCTGGCCAGCGGTGATTTCGCCATCGCCGAGGCCATAACGCATCGCGTCCACGAGCACACAGGGAAGATTATAAGAAGAAAGATAGGAAATTTCTTCCTGCTTTAAATCGAAGCCCGGGCCGGAGGAGCTGGACATGCAGCGGGCACCGGCAGCGGCTGCCCCCCAGATCATGCTCATGCTGGCGATTTCGTTTTCGCCCTGGATAAAAGTGCCTCCGTATTTTTCCATGTGCGATGACATGTATTCGAGGATTTCACTCTGCGGCGTAATCGGGTAACCGGCATAGAAGCGACAGCCTGCACGCAATGCGGCTTCGGCAATGGCTTCGTTACCTTTCATCAGTACGTAATCTGCACTCATAATCTATAGTCTCCTTTCGTTACTCTACGGTGAATACGCAGTCTGGACACGTTTTATAGCACATGCCGCAGCCGATACATAAGTCTTCATCAATGCGGATAATTTTATAACCTTTTTCGTTTACATCCTCTAACGGAATGATTGCCTTCTTGGGACATGCATTTACGCAAAGCCGGCAGCCTTTGCATAACTCCGTGTTTGCTTTTGCCTTCTCCATTCTATATCCTCCATTCAAAATGTCATTTGTGGGATATAATAAGTGTACTTTGAAACGCTATATTATATTTCCCATTGC
>CABQJB010000040.1 GCA_902464195.1 uncultured Megasphaera sp. | reverse complement strand
TCACCAACGGTTTTGAAACGCTTTGCGAAGCTGGTTATCAGCCGGAAATCGCTTATTTCGAAACCTTCCATGAAATGAAGTTGATCGTCGACCTCATGTACGAAGGCGGCATGGCTAAGATGCGCAAATCCATCAGCGACACGGCTGAATACGGCGATTACACGGCTGGCCCGCGTGTCGTAACCCAGGAATCGAAGAAAGCCATGAAAGAAGTCCTCAACGACATCCAGTCCGGCGCTTTCGCCAAAGATTGGCTCCTGGAAAACAAAGCCGGCGGCCGCGCTCACTTCCTGGCTATGCGCCGTCAGCATGCGGAACATCCGCTCGAACAGGTCGGTGAAAAACTCCGTGCCATGATGCCGTGGCTCCACAACAACGACCAGAACGATTAAGACATAGTTTGAAGTTGGATGTTTGGAGTTTGAAGTTTGAAGTTTGAAGTTGGAAATAACCTTTAACATCAAACTTCAGACATCAAACCCAAGAAGCGGGTTGATTGAAGAATAGCTTCTTTGTAAGTATGAGTCATGTTTTATGATGAGGTGAATGAGATGAAAATGACCGGAGCACAAGCAGTGATCGAATGCTTGAAACGTGAACAGGTACAAGTCGTCTTCGGCTATCCCGGCGGGGCTGTCCTGACGTTATATGATGAATTATATAAAGCCAAATTTCCCCATATCCTGACAGGCCACGAACAGGGAGCTGTCCACGCCGCTGACGGCTATGCCCGTGCTACGGGCAAGCCCGGTGTCTGCTTTGCTACGTCCGGTCCTGGCGTCTGTAACATGGTTACGGGCATTGCCACGGCCAACATGGATTCCATCCCCCTCGTCGTCATCAGCGGCCAGGTAGCGACACCCCTCATCGGGCGCGACTCCTTCCAGGAAGCTGATATCTCCGGTATTACCACACCGATTACGAAACACAACTATTTAGTGAAGAACGTCAAGGAATTGCCCCGGGTCTTGAAAGAAGCCTTTTACATCGCAACCACAGGCCGGCCCGGGCCGGTCCTTGTCGATATTGCCAAGGATGTATTCGATACACCTTTTGAATTTGAATATCCCGAAGAAGTCCATCTGCGCGGCTACCAGGGCCATCACGTCGGCAATGAAGCCGATGTCGACCGCGCCGTCGAAGCCATTGAAAAGGCAAAGCGCCCGGTCATCCTCACCGGTGGCGGCGTCGTCCTTTCCAACATGTCGGACCGCTTGAAGCACATCGTCCAGCAGATGCATGTCCCTGTCGTCACGACTCTCATGGGCAAGGGCTGCGTCCCCGATACGTATGACGCCCACCTGGGCATGGTCGGCATGCATGGCTCGTACGCTGCCAATATGGCCGTCACGAAATGCGACCTTCTGGTCGCCATCGGCGCCCGCTTCGACGACCGCGTCACTGGCGACGTCGAAAATTTCGCGCCTAACGCGCAGATCGTCCACTTCGATATCGATAAAGTAGAAATCAATAAAATCGTCCACGCCGACATCAGCGTCAACGGTGACCTCCGCTGGTCCCTGCCGCTCCTCGACGAAAAGCTGGCAGCCCATGAAACGCATCTGGCTGACCGCTATGGTGAATGGCGGACTTTCGTCCTCGATATGAAGGCCGCTCATCCCTTTGCCACGCGGGACCTTCCCGATGCCGTTTCGCCGCAGAAGCTCTTTGAGGAAGTCCAGAAGTGGACCGACGACGACACCATCGTCGTCACCGACGTCGGCCAGCACCAGATGTGGGCGGCTCAGTTCTTCGATTTGAACAAGCCCCGCCGTTTCGTTACCTCTGGCGGTCTGGGTACCATGGGGTATGGCCTGCCGGCTGCCCTCGGTGCCAAGCTGGGCTGTCCCAAGTCGAAAGTCGTCTTATTCACTGGCGACGGCAGTATCATGATGAACTGCCAGGAATTCGCCACTCTTCATAAATATGGCGTCGATGTCAAGACCATCGTCCTCCACAATAACGTCCTGGGCATGGTCAACCAGTGGCAGCGCTTGTTCTACAACGGCCACTGCGCTGAATCGGTCATCGACGACAATCCCGATTTGACGGCCGTATCCGCGTCCATGGGGGTTCCCGGGACGGCTGTCCACAAGCCGGAAGACCTGGCTAAAGCCGTAGAAACCCTGTTCAAGACGGAAGGGCCGGCACTGCTCGACGTCTTCATCCCGGCTGATGAAAATGTCTATCCCATGGTTCCCGGCGGCAAACGCCTGGACCAGATGGTATTGGGAGGTGAAGGGAAATGATGAGACAACATCTCGCTATTCTCTGCGACAATAAACCGGGCGTCCTGACGCACGTCGCCGGCCTAATCAGCCGCAGAGCCATTAATATTGAATGTATCAACGCCGGCTATACGGAAGAAGACGATGTAACGCGTATCAACATCGTCGTTTCCGTCGAAAACCGCTGGGAACTCGACCAGGCCGTCAATCAGCTGGCCAAGCTCATCGACGTCATCAAAGTCGTCAACCTCGACGATGCACCGTTCATCAGCTATGAACTGGCGATGATTAAAGTCCAGAGCCCGACGCCGCAGACCCGCGAAGAACTGACCAATATCGCCCAGCTCTTCAACGCCAAGATCGTCGACGTCCAGCGCCGTTCCCTGGTCCTGCGCCTGACGGGCCGGGAAGACCACATCGAGGCTCTCTTAGAAATGCTGAAAGATTATGATATTATTGAAATCGCCCGGACCGGGCAGATTTCCCTGTCCCGCGGCGAAATGGCCGTCAAGGATATGTAGAGAAAGGATGAATACCATGCGCAGTGATGTTGTTAAAAAGGGCGTTACCCGAACCGCCCATCGTACGTTGTTCCACGCTATGGGCTATAGCGATGAAGATTTGCAGAAGCCGTTGATCGGTATCTGTAATGCCTTTAATGAAATTATTCCCGGCCATATCCACTTGCGCGATATTGCCGAAGCCGTCAAACTCGGCGTTGCCGCTGCCGGCGGTACACCGATTGAATTCCCGTCCATCGGCGTCTGCGACGGTATCGCCATGGGTCATCGCGGCATGAGCTTTTCCCTGTCCAGCCGTGAACTGATCTGTGACTCCATTGAAGCCGTAGCGACAGCTCATGCCTTTGATGGCCTGGTACTCATCCCGAACTGCGATAAAATCGTCCCGGCTATGCTCATGGCTGCCGGCCGCCTCAACATCCCGACGGTCGTCGTCAGCGGCGGTCCTATGCTCGCCGGCCGTCATAATGGCAAGAACATCAGCGTCAGCACCATGTTTGAAGCCGCTGGCAAAGTCGAATCGGGCCAGATGACACCGGAAGAAATGCACCAGATGGAATTCCAGGCCTGCCCGGGCTGCGGTTCCTGTTCCGGCTTGTTCACAGCCAACACCATGAACTGCATGACCGAAGTCCTCGGCATGGGCCTTCCCGGCAACGGCACCATTCCCGCTGCCTATACGGGCCTGCGCCGCATGCTGGCTAAGAAAGCCGGCCAGGTCGTCATGGATTTGGTCCGCAAAGATATCAAGCCGCGCGACATCATGACCTTGGAAGCCTTTGAAAACGCCATTGCCGTTGACATGGCTATCGGTGGTTCGACCAACACGGCCCTCCATTTACCGGCCATCGCCCACGAAGCCGGCGTCGACCTCTCGCTCGATGAATTCGACGAAATCAGCCGTAAAGCGGCCTATATCTGCAAGATGAGCCCTGGCGGCACGTATCATATGCAGGACCTCGATGAAGCCGGCGGCATCTGCGCTGTCATGAAAGAAGTCTCCAAGTTGGGCCTCATCCACACCGACGCCAAGACCATTACCGGCACGGTCGGCGACCGCATCAAAGATGCGAAGATCCTCAACCACGACGTCATCCATTCCGTAGAAAACGCCTATATGCATAAAGGCGGCATTGCCGTCCTCAAAGGCAACCTGGCGCCTCTCGGCTCGGTCATCAAGGAAAGTGCCGTCGAACCGGACCTCCTGGTCTATAAAGGTACGGCCAAATGCTATGACTCGGAAGAAGCTGCCATTGCCGCTATCATCGGCGGTGAAATCAAAGAAGGCCACGTCGTCGTCATCCGCTACGAAGGCCCGAAAGGCGGTCCGGGCATGCGTGAAATGCTCAACCCGACAGCCGTCATCACCGGCATGGGCCTGAAAGTCGCCCTCCTGACTGACGGCCGCTTCAGCGGTGCCAGCCGCGGCGCCTGCATCGGCCATATTTCTCCGGAAGCTATGGAAGGCGGCCCCCTGGCCCTGGTCCATGACGGGGACACTATTTCCATCGACATTCCCAACCGTAAATTGGAACTGGAAGTCAGCGATGAAGAATTGGCAAAACGCAAAGCTGAATGGAAGCAGCCGGAACCGAAAGTCAAGACCGGTTACTTGTCCCGCTATGCGAAACTCGTCACGTCTGCCAATACCGGCGCTGTCATGAAATAATCAGTCCTTTCAACGAGCCTCTTGCCCTGGCCGGGCCTCTTCGGAATGGCGGAGAATCCCCATCGGGGCAGGAGGTTCCTTTTTTTGGACTTATAAACATGTTGTTTTAAAAAAGGGGTATTCATCATGAAAAAAGTCTGTGCCCTTATCGGTAAATATTTCGGCGTCATCGCCGTCATCTTCCTCATCATCGGCATGACCCTGCCGACGAGCTTTTCTTGGGTCCTCGGCAAGGTGGGCGGTATTTCCGTTCTCTCCGTCCTCCTCGGCGTCATCATGTTCGGCATGGGCATGACCATGAGCGTCCACGATTTCGCCCTGGTCCTCAAGCGGCCGAAAGATGTCTTTTTCGGCGCCTGTGCCCAGTATTTCGTCATGCCTTTCCTGGCCTACGTCCTTTCGACGATTTTCCAGCTCGACCCGGCCCTGACGGTTGGCGTCGTCCTCGTCGGGACCTGCCCGGGTGGTACGTCGTCTAATGTCATCACCTTTATGAGCAAAGGCGACGTACCCCTGTCGGTCACGATGACCAGTGTATCGACGTTAATTTCGCCGATCATGACGCCGCTTTTGACGTATCTCATCATCGGTCAGCGCATCTCCTTTGACCCGGTCGGCATGTTCTTATCGATTCTGCAGATCGTCATCGTCCCCATCGCTCTGGGCCTCATCGTCAAGAGCTTCCTGCCGAAGCTGGCTGATACGGCTACGGATTACCTGCCGGCTGTTTCGGCCCTGGCTATTTCCTTCCTCATCGCCGGCATCATCGGAGCCAGCCGCGATGCTATCCTCAACAGTTCGGGCATCATCCTGCTGGTCGTCATCCTGCACAACTGCCTGGGCTATGCCCTGGGATTCTTTATCGGCCATCTCTGCGGCATGAGCTGGAAGAAAATGGTCGCCTTGTCCATCGAAGTCGGCATGCAGAATTCCGGCTTGGCAACGGGCCTGGCCAAAGCACACTTTGCATCCCTGCCCATGGCCGGCGTACCCGGTGCCGTCTTCAGTGCATGGCACAACATCTCCGGTGCCGTCTTGGCCTATCTCTACGTCAACTACCTGAACAAACGCTTCGACTCCAACTACGAAGCCGACCAGAAAGCCGCTGCCAGCGTATCGCCCACAGCAGCCCATTAAATTCGATTCCATCCACTAACTGCTAAAAGAGACTATCGCACGAAGGCTTCTGCCATCATGTGCGCTCCCATTCTCTTTATAGTTTATAGTATGGAGTTTGTAGTTTACATAGAAAGCCTTTAAATTCAAAGCCATCCACTAACTGCTAACGGCTAGCTGCTAACTGCTAAAAAAAGGCGCTGTCTTCGTGCGACAGCGCCTTTTTTCTGCTATAATGGATACAAATTCACTTGTCAGGGGGAAAGTACATGTTCGCTGTCATCGTCAATGCCGTGACGTCGTCGTTAGGGGCATTGCTGGGATTTCTTTTGAAGCGCGGCATACCGGAGCGCTTTACCAAGGCCATTTTTGGTGTCATTTCTCTGTGCGTCGCTATCATGGGCATACAAGGAGCCGTCCAGAGCCAGAATCTGCTCCTCGTATTGGCCAGCATGATCATCGGTACCCTCGTCGGGACGGCTATCGGCATCGAAGATGGCATGAACCGCTTCGGCGAATTTCTCAAGAAACGCATGGGCCACGGCGATGATTTGCGGTTCGTCCGGGGCTTCGTCACCTTATCCATCATGCAGGTCATCGGCGCCATGGCCATCCTCGGCCCTATCCAGGCGGCCCTGGGGAGTCATGACCTTCTCTATTTCAAGAGCGCCCTGGACTTTACGTCTTCTTTCATTTTTGGGACCCTTTACGGCTTGGGCGTCGTTCCCGTCGGTATCGTCCTCTTCATCTATCAGGGCTTTTTCTATCTGTTGGCGACCTTCATCATGCCCCTCATGACGCCCGATGTCATCCGGGAATTGAATGCCGTCGGCAGTGTCATGATCCTGGGTATTGCCCTCAACATGTTCCAGTTGACGAAGCTGAAAGTAGCCGACTTCCTGCCAGCCCTGTTCATACCTATTATTTATTATCATTTAATCGTCTGATGATGGTATTACGACAATGTGCCACTTGTCATATATTCCAATCATTTACAGGATTCACGGCGGGATGCCTTAGACAGGCGTCCCCTACGGCATCGCATACAGTCGATGAAAAATAACGCGGCTATCTGCCGCCTGCGTAGGGGCCGTCCCGGCCAGGGCGGCCCGCTGTGATATTCCACCACAGCCTATCTGTGTATCATGGCAGGCTTTTTACCATTTAGGAGGCGCTTTTATGTATTTGCAGGAGATCATTGATCAATTAAAAACGGACGAACGGAACGCGTCGTATACGGCCCGCGGCATCGGTCCTATTTTTCAGATCCACGAGGAAGCGAGAATCTTGATCATCGGTCAGGCTCCGGGCAAGAAAGTCGAAGAATCGGGGATTCCCTTCCATGACAAGTCCGGTGAAAAGCTGATGGCCTGGATGGGCATTGACAGCCAGACTTTCTATTCGCCGGTCATTTCCATTATGCCTATGGATTTCTACTATCCTGGCAAAGCCAAAACGGGCGACAAACCGCCGAGACGGTTCATCGCCCAGGAATATCATCGTGAAATTCTGCAACTCATGCCAGACCTGGCACTGACCATCCTCGTCGGCAAGTACGCCATCGACTATTATTTGAAAGGCCGGACGGAACGCAACCTGACGGAGACTGTGCGGAATTACCAGGCCTATTTGCCGGACTATTTCCCCATCGTTCATCCCAGTCCGCTCAACTTCCGCTGGCAGGCCAAGAATCCCTGGTTCGAGGCCGACGTCGTGCCGGAACTCCAGAATCGGGTCCGGTCTGTACTCCCGTAAATCAGCCAGGCACTACGTTTTGGGAACCGTCAAGGCATCGAGAGTCTTGAAGAAGTTTTTCTTTAAGTGCTGGATGAATTCTTCCTTTGGATAGTGGACGGGCAGAGCCTTGATGACCGGGCTGTTCTGGGCCAGGAAGGCCAGGGTGAACGGCGCGATGAGGCTGAGGTAGGCACTGTAAAATCCGATATCCGCCGTGTCATAGCCCAAGGCCTGCTGCAGGACGCCTGAGGATACGTAGAATTTGGGCAGGCCCTTTTGGGAAATGATATTCTGAATGTACGGCGACGGGTGCAGGAGTTCCTGGATCCAGACGCGGACGTGCCAGTCGTTGCGGCGAAAGGCATCTTCTATAAAATAATCGACAAAACGTTCTAATTTCTGGCGCGGCGAGCCTTCTTGCTGCGCCAGTTTTTTGAGTACGTCCACATTGACCAGGTAGTCCTGGACTTCTTCGAGGACGGCGACGTACAGGCCGTCGCGGCTGCCGAAGTGATAGTTGACAGCGGCCATATTGACACCGGCTTTTTGGCAGATTTTCTTGCTTGTCGTACCGTCATAACCGTGTTGGGCAAAGAGCGGGCCTGCAGCTTCGATGATACGTGCTTTTGTTTCCCGGCCGTCTTCCCGGCTCGACGTCACAGGCACTTTATGGGGCATAGCAATCCCTCTTTCTATGATAATTTGTGGCGAAACAGCCAGGCAGCCAGGGGCAGGGTGACGGCGGCGACGGCCAGCATGGGCAGATAAGTATAGGCAATTACAGGGATACCGGCGCCTTCCAGGTAGATGCGGCGTATGGCTTCGATGGCAAAGCGCATGGGATTGATATAGGTCACGTACTGCAGGACCTGCGGCATGTTGCGGACTGGTGTCGCCAGTCCTGACAGGAGTATCATGGGCATGAGGAATAAGAAACAGTATACCATGACTTGCTGCATGTTCTTGGCTACGGCTGAAATCGACAGGCCCAGGCCGACACAACTTACGAGGAAAATGAAAATCGTAAGGTAGAGAGCGGCCAGGGAACCGACTAATTGTATTTTAAACCAAAACACGGCGATGCACAACATGAGCGTCGCCTGGACGAGGCCGATGAGGATAGGCGGCACGGCTTTGCCGATGAGGATTTCTGGCGGCGTCAGCGGCGTGACCAGAAGCTGGTCGAAGGTGCCATTTTCCCGTTCCCTGGCGACGGAGAGGCCGGCCAGGATGAGGACCTGTGTCAAGGCCAGCATGGGGATGAGCGATGGCAGGAACATGCGGCGTGTAATGTTATTGGGGTTATACCAGATGCGCGAACGGATTTCGATGAGTGGCTGATGGCCGCTTCGCTGGACATTCATGGCTGAGACGATGGAGGCAGCATAACTGGCCGCCAGGCCGGCTGTCATGGGATTGCGTCCGTCGGTGACCGTCTGGATCGGCGCTTCCTGGCCGCTGTTCAGTCGGCGGGCAAAGTCCGATGGGATGGTAATGACGATCATGGCCTCGCCGCTGTCGATGGCCTGGGCGATCTGCTGTGTCGACGACAAGGTCTGGACGCGCTGGAAGATGCCGGTCCCATCGAGATGGGCGATGAAATCGGCCGATTCCCGGCTGTGGTCTTCATCGACGAGGGCATACGGTACATTGTCGAGGTTATACGTCGCCGTATACCCAAATAGGAGTCCTTGGACGAGGACGGGGATGACCAGGATGACACGGCTCTTCGGGTCTTTCAAGGTCGTCAGCAGTTCTTTGACGATGAGCTGGTAGATTTTATAAAAAGTCAGTCGGAATGTGTCCATCAGGCAACCCCCTTTTTGGTGACGCGCAGGGACAGGAAAACGAAGAATACGGCATAAGCGCCGAGGATGGCACAGTCCTTGATGACCAGGGTCCCCGTCGTGCCGGCCAGGAACAAGGATTTCATCAATTCCATATAATACGTCGCTGGCAGGACGTGGCCGATGACGGCAATGGCTGTCGGTACGCTACGCAGGTCAAAGAGGAAACCACTGAGCATGATCGTCGGGAGCAGGCTGACGACCAGGGCCATCTGGCAGGCCAGGAACTGGTTCTTGGTCAGCGACGAAATGGTGAGGCCCATGCCGATGGCGACGAAGATGTATTCAATAGATGATAGAAGAATCAAGGCCAGAGACCCGTGCATGGGCACGCCGTAGCCGTAATAAGCGGCGACGAGGCAGAGAACAAGGCCGACCAGGGCGATGCAGAAATAGGGTATCATTTTGGCGGCAATGATTTCCAGCGGCCGGACGGGTGTGACGAAGAGGGATTCCAGTGTGCCCCGTTCCCATTCCCGGGCCATGACCAGGGAGGTCAGGAAGACGCCGACCAGGGTCATGACGATGACGATGAGGCCAGGGACGAACATCCACGAACTCGTATTGGCATCGTTGAACCATTGCCGCGATACGACGCTGATTGTACCCGTCCGGGACACGGCGCCATGACTTTTGGCCCAGGCAGCCTGCCAGGTCTGGAAGCCGCTGGCGATATAGGTATTGGCCGCATTGGCCGTCGTCGCATCGACGCCGTATAAGAGGACCTACACCGTTGCGTGGCCTTGTTCCAGGCGGTCCGTAAAATCCGGCGGGATGACGATGATGGCATCGGCCTGGCGCGCGTCCATCATAGCGGCAGCTTCGCTCGTGGAAGACACGTAGTGCGGTGAGAAATACGGCGAGCCGTCGAGGAAGTGGAGGGCGCTGCGGGCCGTCGGTGAGCTGTCTTCCAGGGCGACGGCGACGGGCAGGTCTTTTACATCGAGGGATAAGCCCGAACCCATGAGGATGATGAGCATGAGGGGGATGACGATGCCGATGAGGAAGCTGCTGGGGTCGCGCATCATCTGACAGAATTCTTTATGGCATAAAGCGAGAAAACGATGCAGGCTCATGGTGACACCTCCTGATGATGGCGGCCGGACTCGACGATATGGATGAAGGCGTCATTCATGGTCGGACTGCTGCCGCCCTGTTTCCGGATGGCAGACGGCGTGCCGATGGCGATGAGCTGGCCCCGGTCCTGTATCATGATGCGGTCGCAGTATTCGGCTTCTTCCATGAAATGTGTCGTGACGATGATCGTCGTCCCCTTGGCCGACAGGTCCGTGATCTGCCGCCAGAAGAGACGGCGGGCCAGCGGGTCGATGCCGCTTGTCGGTTCGTCGAGAAAGAGGATAGGTGGTTCGTGGAGCAGGGCCGCTGCCATGGACAGGCGTTGTTTGTAGCCGCCAGGAAGGCTGCCGGCCGGCATATGGCGGAAGCCGGACAAATCGAATTCTTCGATGACCGCTTCGATGCGCTGGTCCAGCCGGCGGCCGCGCAGGCCGTAGGCACTGCCGAAGAAGCGGAGGTTCTCTTCGACGGACAGCGTCGTGTAGAGGGAGAATTTTTGCGCTACGTAGCCGATATGGGCCCTGGCCTGGGCTCGGGCGGTTCGCAGGTTGACGCCGGCTACGGAAATCTGGCCGGACGATACGGGAAGCAGGCCGCAGAGCATGCGGAACGTCGTCGATTTCCCGGCTCCGTTCGGGCCGAGGAGGCCGAAGATTTCCCCTTCGTAGACGCTGAACGACGTATGATTGACGGCGATGAAATCGCCGAAGCGGCGGACAATGTCCCGGACTTCGATGATTTTCCGTCCTGTTTCTACTCTTTTGGCAGCAGTCATATCGGGGCGGCTGTAGTGGGAGGGAAGGGACGGTTCCTGCTGGCGCAGGAGGCCCATGAAACTATCTTCCAGTCTGGCCGGGACGGCCGTTACTGTCAGGCCGGGCAGGGCGAGGTCCTTCAGGCTGGCCTGGGGCGTCAGACTGAAACGGACGGCCCCGCCTTCGGGAACGGCATCGGCTACGGCTTCCGTTTCGTCGATGAGGGCAGCCTGTATGAGCCGCGGTGGGACATTTTCCGGCGGCCTGACGACATAACAGCGGCCCTGGGCATAGTGGCAGAGCGTGTCCGGTGCGCCCTGGGCCAGGATATGCCCTTTATGCAGGATGTATACGTCGTGGCAGTGTTCGGCTTCTTCCAGGTAGGCCGTTGCGACCAGGACGGTCAGGGACCCCGACGCCGACAGGGTGTCGAGGATTTGCCACAGTTCCCGCCGCGATAGGGGGTCGACGCCGACTGTCGGCTCGTCGAGGAGCAGCAGCGGCGGCATGGAAACGAGGGTGCAGGCCAGCCCTAATTTCTGCTTCATACCGCCAGAGAGCTTGCCGGCCATGCGCTTCGTGAACGGGCTCAGACCGGTCAGGTCGAGCAGTTTCTGGAAGCGCTCCTGGCGCACGGCTTGAGGGACCGCGTGGAGGTTGGCGTAGAGGTCCAGGTTTTCCTGGACCGACAGGTCTTCATAGAGACCGAATTTCTGGGGCATATAACCGATATGGTCCTGGACGGCCTGAGGATGGCTGGCCACGTCCATACCCAGGACCGACAGGCTGCCGGCATCGCTTTTCAACAGGCCGCAGACGAGGCGCATGAAAGTCGTCTTGCCAGCCCCGTCAGGGCCGATGATGGCCGTCAGACTCCCGGTGCGGACGGTCAGTGAAACCCCTGATAAAGCCGTGACCGGACTGGACTGACCAGGGCGGGTGAATTGTTTTACGATCCCCTGGGCCTCGAGGGCTGGGGAGGTCGATGCAGGCTGACAGTTCGTCATGGGAATCCTTCCTTTCTGCCTCAGAAGGTGACTGTCGCCGGCATGCCCAGGCGCAGGACGTTGTCGGGGTCGGTGACGTAAATCCGGACTTCATAGACGAGGGATGTCCTGAGGTCATCGGTTTCCACGGATTTCGGCGTAAACTCTGCCGTGTCGGAAATGTAACCGACCTGGCCCGTCAAGGGCGTGTCGACGCTGTCGATAGTGACCGTTGCCGACTGGCCTTCGTGGATTTTTCCCAGTTTATCTTCCGAAATGTAGGCCCGGATCCACTTGGTCGTATCCAGGCTGAGCGTATAGACCGGTGTCGACGGTGAGGCCATGTCGCCCGGTTCGACGAGGCGCGAGCGGATGACGCCGTCCTGCGGGGCGACGAGAGTGGCCTGGCTCAGGTTATACTGGGCGGTCTGCAGTTCGTTCTGCAGAGACTGGAGCTGTGCCTGTGCGGCGTCGATGTCTTCCTGGCGATAGCCGTTGTTGGCCAGGTCGTGGGCCGACTGAGCATGGGCCAGGGTAGCCGCTGTCGATTTGGCCTTGGCTTCCGCTGCATCCAAGGTCTGCTTGCTGATGGCGTCGCCGGCATAGAGCGTACTCATGCGCTGATAATCGGCGGCGGCATTATCCGCTTCGGCCTGAGCCGATTGGACAGAAGCCGCAGCTTCGGCAATTTCTTCGGGCCGCGAGCCGTTGTTCATCTTAGCGACGACGGCTTCCTGCTGGGCGATTTGCGCCTGGCAGCGGGCAATCGTCAATTTCAGGGGCGTCGTATTGAGCGTCGCCAGGACCTGGCCCTGGTGGACGCGGTCTCCTTCTTCAACATTCATCGAAGCGATGCGTTCACTGGCATTGAACGTGAGCGAAACCTGACGGACATCGACATTGCCATGGAGCGTAAGCGGCGTGGCTTTTGGCTGGTGCCAGTAGAACCAGGCCCCGGCGGCTGCTGCCAGGAGGATGATAAAGATGAAAAGCTGTTTCTTATGGGCTTGCAGGGAAGTGGAGAGCATGGATATTCCTTCTTTCTTAGGATTGCGGGCAGAGGCAGCCGAACTTTCTCTCTTTATTATATAT